>JAFMRP010000747.1 GCA_017354095.1 Ktedonobacteraceae bacterium | reverse complement strand
ACCGCCCCCTGTCGGGGATGGGGGTGTCCCCCACCCAATTTTTCTTCTGCCGCCGTAGGCGGCGCGAAAGGCCAGAAAATAGCTTACCTATGGTAATGCCCATCAACACCTCAGCGAGGAGAAAATAAACATGCCAAACATCACCATCATCGGTGCGGGTCACGTCGGGCTAGTTACTGGAGCCTGCTTCGCGCAAATGGGCCACCAGGTAACATGCATTGATGTGGATGAAGAGAAAATCGAGCTTTTACAACGCGGTACCTTGCCCATCTACGAGCCAGACCTCCAGGAACTGGTCGATAACAACACCGCCGCCGCTCGTCTGCGCTTCACCACCAGCTATGGCGCGGGCCTGGAGAATAGCGAGTTCATCTTCCTGGCTGTCAATACTCCCACCGGTACCCAGGCAGGTGCCGCCGACCTGCACTACCTCATCAGCGCGGTGCGCAGCGTTGCACACGAGCTTGATCACTATGCCATCATTGTTACCAAAAGCACGGTGCCGGTTGGCACTGGCGATATGATTGCCGAGGTCATACGCGCCGCACGGCCTGATGCCCAATTCGACATTGTGTCCAATCCCGAATTTCTGCGCGAAGGTTCCGGCGTGTACGATGCTCGTTACCCTGAGCGCGTTGTCGTTGGCTCACACAACGAGCACGCGGCCCGCTCTGTTGCCGCCCTCTATCTGGGGCTGCGCGTCCCCATTCTACTGACAGACCTGCGCACGGCCGAAATGATTAAATACGCCTCTAATGCCTTCCTGGCAACCAAAATCTCCTTTATTAATCAGGTCGCGCAGATTTGTGAACGCCTGGGCGCGGATGTCAAAGAGGTTGCCACGGGCATGGGCTTCGATCCACGAATCGGGCGCTCATTCCTCAATGCCGGACTTGGCTATGGTGGCAGTTGCTTCCCCAAAGATGTGCTCGCCCTGGCACACATGGCGCAGCAGGCAGGTATTCAACCACAGCTGTTGCAGGCCGTCATGGAGATCAATCGCCAGCAGCGCTTTCTCGTGATCGAGAAACTGCTAACCCTGCTCGACTCACTGCATGGCTGTACAATAGGAGTGTTGGGGCTGGCATTCAAGCCTGAAACGGACGATATGCGCGAGGCGCCATCCATCGATATCATCCACCAGCTCACACAGCACGGCGCCCAGGTAAAGGTCTATGATCCGGCGGCGATGCAGAGCGGCCGCATAGCTCTGGAGGCCGCAGGCGTACCCCTCGATGGTGTGACGTTTTGCCAGAGCTGCTATGAAGTAGCGCGAGAGGCCGATGCCCTCGTCCTGGTTACGGAGTGGCGGGCATTTCTTACCCTTGATATGCCGCGTGTGCTGAGCGAGATGCGACGGTCAATACTGATCGATGGCCGCAATGCCCTGGATGCCGTCGAGATGGAGCGGCTCGGCTTCACCTATCGCGGCATCGGCACCACAGCCGCTCTGTCCCGGCACACCATACCTGCTCCACTCCTGGAGACCGTCGGCTAGCCGGGAGATCTGGCGGGGATGCCAGGGGCGCCGCCCCTGGACGTGGGGGCGTAGGGGCGTCAGCCCCCGATCACTTCCCCCTTTCGCCCGCAAAACGGGCGCGAAAACGGAAAGGAAAAATATGAAGCAGCGAGAACAAAGGCAGGCGCAGCGGCAAAGTGCCTGGAAGCGCTTCGCATACCTGTGGCTGCTGCTACTCCTATTTATCATCGCGGCCTGTGGCGAGCAAAAACCGGCCAGGCATTCCGTGCCTCACCCCGCTCCCACCACTACTGTCGCGCCGCCACAGGGCAAAACGCCGGATGCGCTTGCCCTGGACATGCTCAATAATATCAAAGCAAATGGCTTCAATGGCAAGCCTTCAATCAATAACGGCCTCGGCGGGCTGTGGATCAACTGGCGCTACGGCACGAAACCCCTTCAAACGAACCTCAACGGTTCCGGTTTCGCCGATGATCCCAAACAGGACCCACCACGCCACGATAAACTCACCGATCTACGCTATGTGCATGCGCTCTGGCTCTACAAAAGCTTGCACAAGCAGGACCACCAGTTCGACAAAGACCTCGTGCGCTATACTGCCATCGTCAAGCATGAATTTACCGATATCAAGAATGAGCGCGGCTGGCTGTATGATCTCTTCGTCGATCTCTACCAGCTATCCGGTGACCGCTTCTATCAGCTGGCTGCCAATTCGCTCGCCAGCTACTTCTACAATACGCTCTATCACCAGGATACGGGCGTCGCCTTTCTTACCAATAGCGAGCACCCACACGGCTATTATCGTGCTGACCTGGCGCTTGAGCAAGGCTGCGCGCTTATCCAGGCCGGCAAGACGTTCAATATGTCCGAGTGGGAGGATGCCGGGCGGCGGCTGGTGCAAACGGTCTACAAAACTGCCTACCTGCCGCAATATCATCTCCTTCTCTATCAACTGGACAACGTCTTGCTCCCCGGGGGCGCCATCAATCCCAACCCCCGCATCTACCGGGGCCTGTCCGGCCACACCAAAATCGAGGGAGGCGGCGTACGGCTTGGCTCTGTAGCGCAGGAAGTGCTCTCGCTGCTGCACGTCTACAGCGTCACCCAGGATAAGGACTTCCTTAACAAAGCGACCGATATGCTCGATATGCTCACCGTTCGTGACAATCGTCTGGGGCTGTGGGATAAACAGCGCGAGGGCTATTTCGCCTCCCTGATTTTCCCCGGACCCGATCGCCAGAATCCCGGTCAGCCCAGAGTCAGAACCAATATTAAGGAAAGCGGACGCCAGATCCAGTTGCTGGAAGCATTCCGCGTGGCCAACGTTTACACCCATGATCGCTACAAGGATACCCAGGAGGCTCTCCTGCGCCTGACGACTGGCACTGCCTATTATGCGCCAGGACATGGCTTCCTCTACCAGATGACGCCCGATTGGCAACCGGTTCGGCTCAAAAATGGCCAGGTGCAGGACTGGGTGACAACCGAGGCTATGGGCATTGCCCTGGAAGGCATCTTCTCCCTGAGCAAACCCAATCCCTGGTGACAAAGCCACCTTCCGGGTAGAACGAAGCCCCACCAGCTCTACCGGTGGGGCAAATAGGGATCACCTCGCCGGCCGCCTGTCGCGCGGCCGGCCTGTGTGCGGGCTGTCACATCCACCCGCGACTACTCATCGTCATCGTCATCATCAAGCTGAAAGGTATGCTTGCCCGCCAGGCAATAATACTGAAGGTCGCCGTTGTCGCCGGTCTCGGGGAGCATCTCCTCAATGTCGGTAAGCAAGATCCCCTCTTCCTGGTCGAATGGACATGTGTGGTACTTGATCTGTTCCAGGTTCATAATACACATTTCCCCTTTTTGCTGTGACGCTTGTTTTCCTCACACATAGAAGAGACGGAGTAGAGGACGATGGACTTAAAATCCTATACTCCACCTGGACACATTCTCAGCATCCTTTAGTGACTTTATTGGCAGATTCCACGATCCTCAATTTTTTTCCCACCAATGGATAAGAAGTACTATTTTCAAACACTTCCCCCTCACCCAACATGTAGAGCCACCCCTTGCGGGTGATTCCTTGCTGACCACCTGAGCGCGGAGCGCTAGCTGCGCTAGCAGCGTTGGTGGTCGGAATACAGAGGACAGCCGGCTCGGCTTAGCCCGCGAAAAAGGCATCACTTCATGCTAATGGGGCGCGGGGGGG
>JAFMRP010000746.1 GCA_017354095.1 Ktedonobacteraceae bacterium | reverse complement strand
AGGCCAACTTGCGTGGGGCCAATCTGAGCGAGGCCAATCTGAGCGAGGCCAACTTGCGTGGGGCCAATCTGATCAAGGCCAATCTGGAACAAGTCACAGCGAGCAGGGCGAACTTCCAGAAAGCGGACCTCCGTGGCATCCCCTGGCTGATCGTCATGGATCTCACGCTACAACCGGGCGTAAACGTCGCTGACATGCGATGGGATGGCCCACCCAAAGAACAGGGGCGAGCCTTCCCGACTCTCTGAACATGGCTTCTCATCCCGTCCCGCTCTCATCAGCAAAATTGATACCACTGGCGAACCCCAAAGAACCTGACGATACAGAAAGCGCGAAGTCAGGAAACGAAGAACCAACTGGAAAGGCAAGTGCCATGAGGAGAACACCAATGTCACTCAAACCACAAGTGATTGCTCCAGTGCCTGCGGAAACCGCCCGAATAGCACGAGCCGCGTATCCAAAAGGCAATGTCTACATGCAAATGCGCGAGATCTTGGGAAGCATCTACACGGATGAGGATTTTGCGGATCTGTTTCCTAAGGACGGGCAGCCTGCCGAGGCTCCGTGGCGGCTAGCTCTGGTCACCGTGCTCCAATTTGTCGAGAACCTGTCCGATCAACAAGCCGCCGATGCAGTGCGAGGGAGGCTCGATTGGAAGTACCTGCTCGGCCTTGAACTGACCGATGCTGGCTTCGATGCCTCGGTGCTCTCCGAATTTCGCGCGCGTTTGATCAAGCAGCATGCGGAAGAGCGCTTACTAGAGAACATGCTGGCGCTGTTTCAACAGAAAGGCTGGCTGAAGGCTCGCGGGCGACAACGCACCGACTCGACTCATGTGCTGGCCAAGATTCGCGCGCTCAACCGGCTGCTGTGTGTCTGGGAAACGATGCGCGCTGCCCTCAACAGTCTGGCTGTGGCCGCTCCCGACTGGCTACGTGCTCATAGCCACAGAGAGTGGGTCGAGCGCTATGGACCTCGCAGTGAAGATTCGCACTTGCCTGTGGGAGAAGCCGAGCGTCTCACTTTTGCGCGATCTGATCGGGCAGCAGGGGAGAGCATTACTTGATGCCGTCTTTGCTCCAGCAGCCCCTCAGTGGCTCCGCCAGATTCCGGCGGTTGAAATGTTGCGACAGGTGTGGGTGCCCGCATTACCAACGGGTTGATGACAGGGTTCGGTGGCGTTCTTCTGAGAATCTGCCTCCCGCTTCCCGTTATATCGGATCCCCTGATGATGAAGAAGCTCACTACAGCAAGAAACGGAATACCCAATGGGTGGGATACAAGGTTCACCTAACGAGACCTGTGAAACGAAGCTCCCATTGCTGATTACCCATGTGGAAACGACTTCCGCCCCAGTTTCTGACGATGCGACGCTTCCCACCATTCATGCCGAACTCGATCGTAAAGCTCTTTTACCCGGCTTGGCATCTTGTGGATATGGGGTATGTGGACGCGCACCTCCTGGTGGAGAGCCAGCAGGAGTATCAAGTTGATCTCGTCGGGCCGACTCGCAAAGACTATCGCTGGCAGGCCAAGCAGCAAAAAGGCTTCGAGGCTGGCAACTTTCTCATCGATTGGGATCAGCACCAGGCCACCTGTCCAGCCCACGACATGCGCAATGAGATAGCCCCATAGCAGAGAAGCGAAGAAATATGCCTCATTGAAAGGGAAAAAACCACATTCTTCCCATCAAGGAGGCAAACATGATCAGCATCGCCGATGGATCGATCCGTATCCAGACCTCTACAGAAGCGCAGCTAGCGACTCCTGCTTGGTTGGGCGAAGTCGCTCTGGTCGCATCCCACCTGCAGAAGCAAGGAATTCTGGACAAGATTTGCCAGCGGGTGCGTTTTGCGCGCCGGCGTTTCGGACGTTACGATGTGCTGGACTTTCTAGCTGTGCTCTTCAGCTACGCTATCAGCGGTGAGCGGACTCTGGAAGCGTTCTACGAAGCGGCGCATCCCTTTGCTTCCACTTTCATGGCCCTATTCGGACGAACGCGCTTGCCTGCTGCCTCGACGCTCAGTCGCTTTTTAGCAGCGTTGTCTGCTGAACCAGTTGAAGCTCTGCGAACGCTCTTTCTGGAGGATCTGCTCGCTCGCCGTCTTTCCGCTGAAGAACACGACATGGGACTCTGGGATAGGAAGGGGAAGCGCTGGCTCGTCTTTGACGTCGATGGGACCCGAGAAGCCGCACGTCAACGGGCCCTACCCCAGACACCGGATCGGCCTGCTCCTGGGCGGCGCTTGCGTCCCCTCTGCGCAGCAGGCTACACCGGACGCAAACGAGGGGAAATTGTTCGCACCCGCACAACGGTTTTGCAGATGCATACCTATCAGTGGGTGGCCAGCTTTGGCAATCCTGGCAATGGACAGTATCGGGAGGAACTGCGCCGGGCGAAGACGGCCATCCAGACGTACGTCAAGGCCCACAGCTTTCCCATAGAACGCACACTCCTGCGCCTGGACGGCCAATATGGTTCGGGGGCGGTGATCTCTGATGTGGCCGACTTCGCGTATATCACGCGCGGCAAAGACTACGCGGTGTTGGATCGCGCTGATATCCAGGTTCGCATGCATTTGCCTGCTGATCACCATCTCCTGAGTGCAGAAAGCGGGATCTGCCGCACGCTCTACGACTGCCCAGACCAACAACTGGCCGAGAACGGCCCTCTTGTTCGGGTCATTGTGGCGACCCACCCTGCCCCAGCCAAAAAGAAACGACAGGTTGGGCTCATCCGCGACGGCATCGTGTATGAACTCTTTCTGACCAATCTCCCCCAGAGCGCCTTCACTGCCTCTGATGTAGTCTGCCTCTACCTCCACCGCGGCTCCTTTGAAACCGCTCTGGAAGACGAAGATATCGAGCAAGAGCCGGATCGCTGGTGTAGCTACTCTCTTTGGGGACAGGAAGCCTGGCAGATCGTGGCACAGTGGACCTGGAATCTGCGATTGGAGTTGGGGCACCAGCTTGCCCCGGAGCCGGTGCGGACTACCGAGTTTGCGCCTGCCCTCCCGCAGCAGAACGAGCACGCACCCACGAGCCCAGCCTCGTCTGCTGCTCCCTCTGCACCTGCCTCGGGGTATGCTCCGCCTACCACCGCGACCTCCTGGAAAGCTGGTCGCTTCACCGGAGCCGGCTTTCCCCTCCAACCAGATGGAACCCTGCGATGTCCGGCAGGGAGCGTCCTGGTCCCGCATGAGCGCCGTCGAGAGCGTGA
The DNA here is from genome assembly GCA_017354095.1 of Ktedonobacteraceae bacterium. GTDB lineage: Bacteria > Chloroflexota > Ktedonobacteria > Ktedonobacterales > Ktedonobacteraceae > Bu33. The sequence continues at coordinate 472 of JAFMRP010000746.1, read as the reverse complement.
TGGCAGCCTGCGGATCGTCTATTCCGCCAGTATACGCGATTGCCGTCCGTGTCCCTTACGCGAGCAGTGCCAATGGACCGGGAAGACCACGGCCAAACCGCGCCAGGTAAGCGTCCTGCTCCATCCCCTGCCAGTAGGCTTTGCTCCACTCCTCTGGCGGGACTGGCCTCGACGCCACCAGCGGCACGCCTGTTTGCGTCTGCGTCGCCAGCTCCTCTCGATCCAGATGGAGCCCGCTCTCTTGAGAGCCGCCGCTGCTTCCCCTCCGACGATCTCTCGGGCCCAGCGGGCGCATTATCGCTTGTCATGGGACGAGCGGCTCGCCCGCAATGCTCGAACGGAAGCGGCGGAGCGGATCACACTCACCCTTTTCGGGATTCCAGACCGCCTGGCAACCTTTCTCGGCCTGACCACCGCCTGACGCCTCTTCAACCGGGTGGTACTGATACTTTCCTCGGACATGCCTGCTTGT
>JAFMRP010000745.1 GCA_017354095.1 Ktedonobacteraceae bacterium | reverse complement strand
GAGCATTCGATATGCCAGCCGGGGAAGCCTAGGCCCCATGGGCTCTGCCAGTTCATCTGGCGTGTCGCATCGCCGTGTTTCCACAGCGCAAAATCTTCAGCCGCCTCTTTATCCTCGGCGATCTCCATTTGCTGGCGGCCATGTCCTCCGGCGCGTAGATTCTCGATGGTATTGCCGGAAAGCGCGCCATAGGTTGGAAATTTGCTAACATCGTAGTACACATTGCCGTCGGTCACATAGGCCAGCCCGTGCTTGATCAGCGTCTCAATCATGCTAATCATTTCCGGGATGTGATCGGTCGCTTTGGGGCTCAGATGAGGCGGCAGGATATTGAGCTCGGCCGAATCGTGTTCGTACTGCCGGGTATAGTAGGCAGCGATTTCATAGGCAGAGCGTCCTGTTTGGCGTGCCTCCTGCTCAAGTTTATCCTCGCCTTCTTCGGAGTGTCCAATATCGTACAGATGTCCGACATCGGTGATATTGCGCACGAGGTAGACATTGTAGCCGTTATATTCGAGCGCGCGGCGCAGCCAGTCGGTCATTGTAAACGTGCGCATATTGCCGACATGGATATCTTTATACACAGTTGGGCCGCAGCTATAGATGCCGATCCGTGATGGATCAAGCGGTTGAAAGAGATCTTTATTGCGTGTTAGTGTATTGTACAGGTAAAATGGTCTGGTCGAAATGGTCATAGTAACCCTCCCTGACTCCTCTGGTACTGGTGTATATTATAGCGGTTCGACGCTATTTTCAAGAATCACTTCTCGCAACATGGGTGTGTAGTTCAGTGTGGAGACGTGCGGGGAATGACAGCATCGTGATGGGGCTGTTGGAGGGCACGCGAGCAATAGGAGCGTTCACGAAGGCCTGAACTACTGCGAGCCACCTTCGTGAACGTGGGGACAGGTGCAATAGTGGTAATGGATATTCACGACTCGTTCTCCAACATCAAAGATTCTTCGTCTCAATTATAGCATATTCATGTTGAAAAAGGTGGGGGGTTATGTGGTTGTAACGTGGATATCGCCGGGTTCAGATGGTCGTCATTGGAAGGAAAGGATGCGAGAGAGCCAGGCAACTGCTCTCTCGCATTTTTTTATTATCTATTCAACGGGTCTGGAGGTGGAAATTCGGGTTTCCAGGTTCTCTGTGGTGTTGAAAAGCCATCAGGAGCCCCTGTATGTAGTTCAGCCTGCCTGGGTGGTACCGTGAAGCCTTCGGGGGCCCCTGTATGTAGTTCAGTTGGCCGGACAGTTGCCGGTCCATTGTGATATGTGCCTGAAACCTGTCCATGAGACTGGCTGATTTTTTGTAAACCGAGGGCGTGGACCAGGGGCATAATTTCAGGGACCATGCGGCATGAAGCGGGGAACTGGAAGAAGGAACCACGGCGAACCTGCTCTAATTCCTGGCTCAGGTCGTGCAGCGCCACCTTCATTAATTCCATGTGCCGGTTCGTCTGTCCCAACTTTGTGAGGCGTTCAGCAAGCAGGTTCAGGCTACTGGCCAGACTCCAGAGCATATTCTGTTTCAGATGTGCTCGTGCGTGCAGATTGCCGTTTGCCAGGCTTGTCTGCACCGCTTTCAGGTGAGCGATACCTTCCTCCAGTTCGGCATTGTGCTCTGCTATGTGCCTTGCCTGTTCTTCGATCTGTCTGAGGGACTTTGCCTGTAATTGTGCGAGTCGTTCATTCTCCCTGATAGTCAAAATCTGTCGCAGGACAATCAGACTTACTACGATGATCGTGGCGAGCAGGAAGACTGGACGGATACTGATCTGGTCTGCATCTGTGGATAGTGTGTTCAGTGAAAGAGTGATAAAAAGTATCATGATCAGCGCGTAGGGAATAAGCTGTACGGGGCCGAAACCGCGCTGGTCTTGTTGTTTTATGAAACGCTTCTCGATGACATCTGGTAGTGTGGAGGGCAGTGTGTAGCGTAAATAGGCTGCCATCACCATGATCACCATACCAAGGGGCCACAGATAATCGGGCAGGAGTCCATTGGTTATCTTTTGTGCATTTTCTTCCACATTGAAGATAAAATCGGCTGAGGTAAAGAAACAGAGGCCGACTCCAAGGACGATCAGGCTCACCCGTCGTGCGGTTGCTTGATAGACGCGACCCTGGCCGCGTAGGAGGAGAAAAATAATGCAGCTGAGCAGGGCAACATCTGTTGTGGGGTAGTATAAACCAAGAAATTTGCCGAGGCCGGTTTCGCTGGGATCTTGAGCCAGCGAGCCTAATAATAGATACCAGCCGATTGCAAGCAGTGCTCCCATGGAGATCAGGCTATCGAGAAAGACCAGCAAGCGCTTTTGACCAGACTCGTCAGAAGCTGGTTGTAAAAGCAGGCCTATAAAGCAAAATACAGGGAGCCAGATGTATCCCAGATCGGCTAATGAAGGGAATGGTTCCTCGCCTATCGCCTCGTAGTAGCGCCAGAAGGCTTCACCACATCCCCAGAGGATCAGACCGATGCCGACCAGCGCCCAGGCTAAGCGTTCATTTGTTAGCCAGGGCTCGATCTTCCATTGGCGTGTTTTGGGCTGAGAGAGCGTCATAAATAGGATGCTTGCTCCACCAACCAGGGAGATAGTGAGTTGGATATATCTGTATAACTCACCAAATGGATGGAAGAAGACAAGCGCTATAATAAGCAGATTAATCCCCATAAAGAGGAATATCCCTCTTCGTACGATTACAGACATAATCAGAACAGTCTCCTTGTGCCGCGTGGATATTTCTATGAAAAGCCCGACCGATCGATCGGGCTTTTCATAGAAATACTAGATAAAAACTGTGTGTTTACGCGTGAGTTCGCTGCCTCATCGCCATACTAATATATACATATTATTGTAAGGTGTAAGAATATTTATGCAAGATTACTTACACTTTTGGCAGAAGATTGTCCCTATATCCCTCGGCAATAAAAATGAGGGAAGGCATATGTCCTCCCTCATTGATAGCTTTTCTGGCTATTTGCGCAAACGCGAAACGTGGTTGCTCTGTTTTTACGCCCTGATCGCCTCTACTGCCTCGCGCACGGCGAAGTATGATGATTGCTGATGATGGACCACGATCGCGGCGGTAGATTGTTCTGGCACCAGTTGCATCGCTTCGGTCAGTGAGACGCCGATGGCTTCTGTAACAGGCAGTGCCTGGAAAAGCTTCTCGTGGTCATCCAGGTCGGGGATAGCCGGGTAGCCCCAACTGTAGCGCCGTCCCCGGTTCTCGTCCAGGCTCAGCTCGTGACGGATCAGGCGATTCGTATATTCCGCCAGCCCTTCTGCCATCTCCACGCCCAGGCCATGTACAAAGTACGCCTCCGAATAGTGGCCATTTTGCTGCAGCTGCTGTACTTTATCGCTTGCTGATGCGCCCATGGTGACCACTTGCAGCGCCACCACATCGATTTTGCCGCTCTGTACCGAAGCGAAGTAATCGGCCATGCAGAGCCGCTCGCGTTCGTTCTGGCGAGGGAAGCGGAAGCGGACCAGCTCATGCAAAAGATGGTCGGGCTGTTGGAATGTTTTTGGGTTGTAGACGATCAACTCATTGCCGTTTGATTGGCAGGGGAAGTAGCCATAGATGGCTTTGGGCTGGAGGTAGCGCTGTTGTCGTGCCTCGCGCAGCATGCGTTCCAGGCGTGGACGGAAATCTTGCTCGACCAGGTGTTCAAACTCTTCTCCGT
>JAFMRP010000744.1 GCA_017354095.1 Ktedonobacteraceae bacterium | reverse complement strand
AGTGTGATGACACTAATTTGCAGAGGATTCCAGCGTAAAGATCGTCTCGTATCTTTGATAAAACTCAGACTTGAGTATCCCAAAAATATAAATATCCTGACGCACTCCCCGGTGTACGTCATGTTGTCGAAGCCTTCCTTCACTCTGGAAACCTACTCGCTCCATCAATTTTTGCGAGTGCTGATTAAAGCTGAATACCTCCGCGTAGATGCGCTCTAGCCCTTTCACAGTAAAAGCATAGTCAAGTAAAAGACATACTGCTGTCTTCCCAATGCCCTGTCCCCTGAGGCTCTTTTCACCGATACCGATTCTCAGAGCAGCGCGACGCATACGCTGATCAATTCTTGCCAACTGAACGAAGCCGACAAGCCTTTGCCCCAACTCGATGCCGAACATCACCTGATCGCCTTTCATCTGAACAAATTGTTGCTCAAAGACAGGTCGAAATGCGTCACGAGAGAGCGGTGTTTCTATCACTGGTGTCCATCCTCCCCAGAGGCAGAACTCGATGTCTGACATCCAGCTATAAAAGCTTTCCATATCATCAACCGCCAATGGACGAAGCACTACATCATTTAATGCAAACATATGTCCTCCTGAACTTTTACTCGGCCAGTTCCCAGGAATAAAATAGAGGTTACCCTCTCATCGTGCCTGGGTGAGTAACATTTGACGGAATTTACTGTTTATTCATGTGGCTCAACACCGATTATATCTTAGTCAAACAAGCTTTTACTGAGCTCATCACAAGTCGCTAAATCCAGCAGCATAGCAACTGTTCAGAGCCAGCCCTCTTTGCTATACTAGCAGTTGAAAGCAGGGAAAAGAAAATCTGCAATGGCGTGAATCGAAAACGAAAGAACTATCATGAAAAAGAAACTGCGCAAGATCGTCGTTGAAGGCATGCCATTCTGGTGGAAAGCAGACTGGTTCTATCATCCTGATCAGAGTCGCATTCTCCGGGTACGGATCTGGGGTGGAGAGAAAAGGAGCCAGCCTCTTTTTGTGAACCTGACGTCGAAGTGGGTAGAGTATCCCGTTTCTTGCGCCTATCCAATGCCCAAAGATATCCGTGCCATTATTACGTATGCTTTAGCACATGGGTGGAAGCCGTCTGCGCAAGGAGAAGCACATTGGCTTAAAGAAGAGAGCGATCAGTTGGAACTGGAAGATTTGCTCCTGACAGATGTGGGACGTCTTCCTCAAACTCCTGGCCCACTTGCGAGAAAACGAGCATGGGCACCAGGAGAAAGCTCTTGAGGCCAGTTCCCGATCCCCACAGACGCGGGCTACGCTGTCAGTTCTTCTCATCCCTCCAGGCTACCATACTTTAGCAAACTGGGTAGATCTCAGTAATACAAACTGAAATAAAACTCCCCTCCAGGATGTTCTTTCTGATAAGATCCGGTTGAGGCAGGTCAGTACTGCGTGTAGCGCTGATATTGAGGAAAAATACCCGCTTTCCCCGGATGAGATAGAACGTTGCAATAAGGAAAAGGAACGTTCATAACACGGGCGCGGCTGACGACTTCTACATACTTCACAAGGGAGATTTGAGTTGAAATGTGAGACATCTTACCATCTGAGTTGGCTTGTAAGGAGCATCCGTGGAAAAGTCCCTCACCCCGCGCCGATTTTCTCAAGTTGGCTGGGGTGAGGGTGGCTCGTGGGTCGGGCGCTTTTGTGTTCATAGATCTACTGCCAGGATATGCTTCACACTGTGCCTGAGTGATGACCCACCCTCCTGTCCATATGGTTACGCTAGCGAAGTCTTCTGAACTGGCGAGAGGCGTGCAGTCCCCCCACAAAGATGAGAACCCCAGCCCCGATATACAGCAGGTTGGTCGCGTTCAGCTCGCCTGTGGGCAGATGGACGACGACCCCTTGCAGCAGCGTACTGCTCACATACCCGCCCAGGAACGTGGCGAGCAAGGATGAGAGGGTCGTGGCGGTTCCCAGGGTGGAGAAGACGCGGCCCGCCATCTGCTCTGGCGTGGCCAGGAGGACCAGGGGGCCAACCAGCACCTCGGCCTGCTGAGCGACGATGCCAATCAGCGTGAAACCCAGCAGGGCGATGATCGCCTGATTCGGGACGGTTGAGACGACGAGTATCACTCCAACAAAGAGAGGGGAGAGAGCATAGACGCTGGTCGCTCCGACTTTGGCCGCCACACGATCAACGAGCACGGTCCCCACGATGCCCCCAATGGCTGGCACGGCGTTGAAGAGGCCATACAGGCTCAGGGGCACCTGAATATTCTGGGTGATGTAGAAGAAGACCAGGACGCTCACTATGCCCCATCCAAAGGAATACAGGCTATTGGTCAGCAGTATAGTGCGGAGTTGGAGCTGGCCCCCGATGAAGCGCAATCCCTCGAGCAGTTCAGTCAAGACGTGCCACAGTGATGTAGGGTGGGCTGATGCGCGCCGATCTTTCGCCGATATGCGCATGCACCCGATCAACACCCAGGAACAGGCATACGAGGCCGCATTCAAGGCAATCGCCCACCCAATTCCCAGGGAGACGTAGCAGATGCCGGCACCGGCAGACCCGATGCCCCAGCACAACACGCCGCTCCCGACGGTCAGCGCCGAAGCGCGGGTCAGCTGCTCTTGGGGGACCACCTCTTTGAGGATTGCCTTGGTCGCAGGAGTGAAGAACTGACTCAGCCCACTGACAGCTGCCACCACGAGATACATGATGGTGAGCTTGAGAGCCAGTGGCAGCGGGAGCGGTCCGCTGATCGGCAAAAGGGAGCACACCAGCACGGCCCGCAGCGCATCCATGAGGCGCATCGTGCGTTGTTTGGGCCAGCGGTCCACAAACACGCCAGCCAATGGGCCGATCAGCAGGGCCGGGAGTGCGGCGGCCAGCGTCACGCCGCTGACAGCAAGGGGGGCCGCGCTCTGGTTCTGCAGTAGCGTCCCAACCCATAAGATGAGCATCATCGTGAACAGCACATCGCCAATCTGCGAGATCGTCCCACCAAACCACAACAAGGTGTAGTTGCGATTGATGAGCAGTGCGAGCCTTGGCCAAGAGGGCAGGCGTTTGGAAAAGCGAGGAAACATAGGGATCCTTTCACACGCGCGGAGCGTTGAGATGCAAGATCGGTTCAAGCATGTCTCAAGAGGGCGTGCGGTACGAAAAAGAGGGGGAGAGGTCCGGAAAGGCGGAAACAATAGGGAGAGCTTGCCTCTCCGCTTACTCCTCGATTCGCGCCGCATGCGGCGCGAACACACCGAGAGAGTGAGCAAGGATGCGTAGGAGGCAGGTCAGGGAGAGGGGAAGTGGTTTCATCATGGCTGCATCACGATCCTTGTTGGTAGCTATTTGAAACGATGCTTGGAGATTAGCACAGAATGTTCCCATCTGTCAAATGTCATTCCCCTCGATCATCAGAACTGGCATGGGAACGCTGGTCGTAGGACCCATAAAGTGTATCCGCAAGTGATTTCACGCAAAAAAAGTGGTGAGTCGTTGTGCGACGATCTCTGGAATTTCAACAGCCAGCCAGTGGCCGTTCTGGGGAAAATGTTCCACCTGTGCACTCCCAAATTGCTCCGCAAATTCTGGTGATGTAAAGGGATCTTTGTCCCCCCAGAGTACCAGCGTAGGAACATGGCTGGTCAACTCCTGGAGACGCTCTTCCCGCCCCACAAAATCTTGCGGATTGATGCTCCGGTACAATTTTA
>JAFMRP010000743.1 GCA_017354095.1 Ktedonobacteraceae bacterium | reverse complement strand
AAAGCGTCGACAGTAGTGGCGGCAATAAGGCTGGAAAGGGCAGTGCCTGTATGTGAGCAGCTTAGTGAAAGCACGGCGGGAGAACTCTTGACCCGCATGCCTCTGGAGAAAGCAGCTCGTGTATGGAAAGCAATAGATGTTGAGAAAGCGGTAGATGTGCTTTTGTATCTGGAAGAGCGCGATGCAAGAGGGCAGGAACTCGCGACAAATCTGTTGACTCGTGCAAACGAGATAAGCGCGGAGGAAACCGCCGGGCGCCTGGCGCGCTGGAAAACTGTGATCAAGAAGAATAAGCTGTTCACGGGTCTAACCATCCTTCTAAGTACCGCGGTATCGGGAGCGATTGACCAGGTCCAGCCTGCGATTCAACATCGCGGTGTCGATGCCGCGGTGCTTAGCCTCTATGGAAGTGGCCTTGGAGCTTCATTTCTTGTGGGTAATCTCTTTTTTCGCTGGGCAACCACCAAGGAGCTTCCGCAATGGGTACCTTTTCTGGGTGGGAAACCATTGGCCAGCAGTGCCAATGCCTATCAAATCGCTTTCGCCGTCGGCTGGGCGACGGTCGGAGCCGCCACTGAGCTGATCGTTCGCCCATATCTCCTTGGTCCTTTAACGCATAGAGGCGGGTAATTTATAATCATCTTAGGGGGAAAGAAGATAAGCATGCAGAGGCATTCCTGGTGGCGGAGACTCCACTGGCCCGAATATGGCTCAGAACTGCTGGGAACTGCGTTTCTCGTTTTCATCGGATTAAGCGCGGTTACCTTCAATTTAGGTTCAGGTTCACCGCTGGCAGTCGTGCTTCCTGATAGCAGCACGCGCCGGCTGATCGCGGGACTGATACTTGCGGCAAGCGGACCACTCGTGGCCATCTCACCTCTCGGCAAGTTGAGTGGCGCCCATATCAACCCGGCTGTCTCGCTGGCATTCTGGCTGCAAGGAAAGATGCATAAGCATGATCTTGTCGGCTACATTGCAAGCCAATTTGCCGGAGCAGCGCTTGGGGCGGGATTGCTCGTGCTCATCTGGAGAGGACGGGCTGCCAGTGTCCACAATGGTATTACCACTCCAGGAGTCGGATATCCTATCTGGGGCGTCTTTCTGATCGAGATGGGATTCACTTGCCTGCTGGTTCTGGCAATTTTTCTCTTTGTCAGCAGGCATCGCCTGATGCGCTGGACCCCTTTGATGACCTGGCTTCTGGTGGCGTTCATGTACTGGCTGGCAGCGCCCATCTCGGGCTCCAGCCTGAATCCTGCTCGCAGCTTTGGTCCCGCGCTGGTTTCCTGGTTCTGGCGCGATCAGTGGTTGTATTATCTGGCTTCTCCCATTGGGGCGCTGCTTGCCGTCATCCTTTTTCGATCACTGAGCATAGTGGGTATACACGATGTGCTGACGGCCAAGTTGTTCCACGTGCCGCGCTACCGGTGCATCTTTAAGAATATCAAAGCACCACTTATGCATACCGATCAAGATGGGAAATTGATCGGACCGTGACAAGAAGGTAAATGGGCCTTGCTAGCTGCTAAGAATCGAGCGTCATAAACAGTGCATTGAGCCCTTCAGCCAGGGTGGGATGGGTGAAGATACCTTCTTTTAAGGCGGTGTAGGGCAGTTTCCCCATCATTGCCACCTGAATGATGGTCATAATCTCGCCACCCTCCACGCTCAGAATAGCGCAGCCCAGGATTTGTTGAGTATCGGCATCGACGATGGCCTTCATGAAGCCGCGTGTCTCTCCGGTTTCCAGGGCTCGGGGTACGGCATTCATGGGCAATTTTGCCACACGGATATTACGTCCTTGTTTTCTGGCTTCCTTTTCGGTCATGCCAACACGCGCGAGCTGGGGATCGATAAAGATAGTATAGGGAACAAGGCGATCCTGCGTGCTGGCGCTGCCATGTTCAAGCAGATTGGTGCGCAAGATGCGGAAGTCATCGTAAGAGATGTGCGTGAAAGCCGGTCCACCTTTCACATCACCCAGCGCGTAGACTCCAGGAACGCTCGTTTCCAGCTGCTCATTGACCTGGATGTGCCCCTCCTGGTCCAGTTGTATGCCAGCAGCCTCGGTGGCGAGACCTTCCGTGTTGGGGATGCGACCAGCAGCTGCCAGCAGATGTGAGCCGGTAATCTGCTGCTCGCCCTGAGGTGTGAGCACGGTCAACTGAACATGCCCGTCGCCGACCCGCTCAACCTGTTGCGGCATGGCCCCGGTCAGGACCGTGATCCCATCTTCGCGTAAAATCTTCGTTACTTCGTCAGACACATCTTCGTCCTCGCTCACAAGCAGGCGAGGACGGCGCTGAATAACAGTGACCTGGCTGCCAAAGCGACGAAACATCTGTCCAAACTCCAACCCGATGTAGCCGCCACCGATAATTAACAGGTGCTCGGGAAGCGTGTCCAGTTCCATAATTGTGGTTGAATTGAGAACGGATACATTCTCGACGCCTTTGATCGTTAGCGGCTCTGGCCGGTCACCAGTATCGATAAAAATCAGTGGCGCTGTGATCTCTTGCTTCTCACCGTCCTTGAGCGAGACCTCCAGCGTTTTTGGTGCGATAAAATGGGCCTCGCCCCTTAGCAAATCCAGATTCCGTCCTTGCGCCGCTGTGAGACGGTTTTCGTAGCCAAGGCGAGCCCCCTCGACGATGCTTTGTTTGCGTTCGCGTATGGCTTGCATATCAACCGATGTGGGACCAGTGCGTATACCGTAGTCAGCGCTACGCCTTGCCAGGTAAGCGACGCGTGCGCTGGCAACCATCGTTTTTGTGGGAGTACAGCCCACATTGACACAAACACCGCCAATGTGGCCGCGCTCAATCAGCGCGACTCTTCGGCCTGTCTTCGCTAGTGCGATGGGAAGGAATCTGCCGCCCTGACTGGTACCGATAACAATTGCATCATAGCTTGTGGCCTGGGGCATCCCGTGTTCTCCTTCCACTTCTCCGTAAAAGTGTGCTTACTACGAGCAAAACAGATGCATTAATAGCGTCACCAATCTACAAGAGATACGTTGACTATTGTATTAATGGTGACACTAAACCATCAGTCTATGTAGTAGTACTTAGTATCCTCTCACCCGGTCCACAAGATGGATCAGTGGTAAGCCTTCCCGCAATCGCTCAATATTCTGAACGACTTGCGGAATGGCCGTCCTTGGATCGGTGGTTGCGGCAACATGGGGAGTCACATTGATATGCGGATGAGACCAGTAAGGATGCTCAGTTGGGAGCGGCTCAATGGAAAACGTATCGAGAATAGCATATGCTATATGGCCACGATTGAGCGAATCGAGCAGATCCTCATCACTGATATGCTCGCCCCGCGCCAGGTTGATCACTGTGGCTCCCTGTGGCAAGAGCGCAAGTGTGCGTGCATTGAGAATATCCCTTGTCTCCGGGGTCAATGGAAGCAGACAGACAAGAATATCCGTCCTGCTGAGGAGCATATCGAGCCCTTCTTGCCCGGTAAAGCAGAGCATACCGTCAATGTGTTTGGGTCGTCGACTCCAGCCAGCGACATCGAAGCCAAGCACCATGAGCTTGTTGGCTGCGGCGGAACCCAATGCTCCGAGACCTAGAATGCCAACCCTCCTCTCGTGTGCATGAGGCTGGGGCAGCGGTTGCCACTTTCGCACGCTTTGCTGAAGGCGACAGATATGGAGTTGGCGATGTATACTCAGCACATGGGCAAC
>JAFMRP010000742.1 GCA_017354095.1 Ktedonobacteraceae bacterium | reverse complement strand
GCGCTATCCCAAAGGGACGCGCGTTCCCCTGGCTGAGGTCGTGCGCATGACAACGCAGATTGCTTCCGCATTACAATATGCGCATGACCAGCGCCTGATCCACCGCGATGTAAAACCTGAGAACATGCTCTGGCGAACTGATGGGACGGTGCTTCTTGGCGATTTTGGCCTGGTGACGATGGCCCATGCGAGTAGTTCGGCCAGTTCGTTTCAGCGCTTTGGGGGAACTGTATCGTATATGGCCCCGGAACAGCACAAGGGCAAGCCACAGCCTGCCAGCGATCAATATGCACTGGCAGTCGTGGCGTACGAATGGCTGACCGGTATCCGCCCATTCCAGGGGACCTTTTCCGAGATCGCGCTCCAGCATCTCCACGCATCCCCTCCGCCGCTGCGAGATCAGCTTCCCACACTTCCAGAAGCAGTCGAACAGGTGATTCTGCGGGCGCTCTCCAAGCAGCCAGAGGATCGTTTTGCCTGTGTACAAGACTTTACGGCTGCCTTACAAGAAGTCTGCCAGCCAACCTCGACCCCGCTTCCCACAGTGGGCACCATTGTGTCAACTTCGCCTACCACGCCGGAAGCTGGTTCTACCGTCTCAGTCTCGTCTACCACCCCTGAAGCCAGTCCCATCGTGCAAGCTTCAGGCGAGGGACTTCCTGTTGCGGCCAAAGCTGGCTGGAGCCAGCCCACACCCGGGGACCCCGCTCAAGCAGCGCAGGCATCGGCAGGTCCGCTTTCCTTCCCTACAATTGCTGTAAAGCCCCTGACGCAAGACCAGGCTCCTCACGTTGCAGATATTTCTCCGCACGTGACCACTCCTCCCCGGGGTTCAGCTTCATTTTTATCTTCACCAGCGCGCATGCAGCCTGGGCGCCACTGGTTGAGCACTGGCATGGTCGTCCGCCTGGTGTTGATCCTGATGCTCCTTGGCGCAGGGAGTATAGGCATCTATAATGCCGCCACAGGGAAATGGCCGTGGGAAGTAGCTCATGGGCAATCGACCGCTCCCACACCTCATGAAAGCAATCAAGTGGCCACCACCACCCAGGCAACCGCCATCGCCCAGGCCAGCGCCACCGCCCAGGCGACCGCTACTGCCCAGGTTCGCGCCACCGCTCAGGCCAGTGCTACCGCTCAAGCAAACTCTCTCGGGAGGACATGGCACTCGCGAACTACTGGTACATCGAACGAACTCAGGGGAGTAGCCTGGTCTGGCACGCAATTTGTGGCTGTGGGATACAACGGTACCATCCTAACGTCGCCCGATGGCATCACCTGGACTTCTCGCACCTCTGGCACCTCGGCAGTTCTTACCGGAGCAATCTGGGCTGGCACGCAGTTCGTCGTTGTGGGAGACGCCGGCAAGATCCTGACTTCGCCTGATGGCATCAGGTGGACTCCTCGCGCCTCTAATACCACGGCAGACCTCACCGGAACAGCCTGGTCTGGCAGGCAGATTGTCGTTACGGGATACAATGGTACCATCCTGACGTCGCCCGATGGCATCACCTGGACTTCTCGCATCTCTGGCGTCGCGCCATACTACCTTTGGGGAACAGTCTGGGCCGGTACGCAGTTCGTCGTTGTGGGAGGAGGGGGCGTCACGCTGACATCGCAGAATGGGGTTAACTGGAAGCTTCGCACCTCCAGCGCAAACCTCTGGGGTATAACCTGGTCGCACTCCAAGCTAGTTGTAGTGGGAGTGAATGGCCTCACCCGAACTTCGCCCGATGGGGGCACCTGGACCACTCATCTCTCTGGCACCAGGGAAATCCTTCAGGCGGTGGCCTGGTCTGGCACGCAGTTTGTAGCTGTAGGAGCCAATAGCACGATCCTGACTTCGCCTGATGGCATCACCTGGACTCCTCGCACTCCTCCTGGGGCCTCGACATTCCTTGCCAGTGTCGTCTGGTCTGGCACCAGATTTGTGGCTGTGGGAGATAATGGCACGGTTCTGACGTCGCCCTGATGTCCCCCACTGCTCTGCTATGGTCAATCTGGTGAGAGAATAGTAGAGATTTTCAGGAGGATTCCATGATTTTCGCGAATTTCAGCTTGTCGAGGACATACACCACATTTCTCCAATGCCCTTGCAGGCGTTCATCAGGCGCTTCTTCTGCGTCGTTGAATGTATCAACCGTTTGAACGATGAAAGGGTCGGTAATAAGGAGAAGATCAAAAAATTCATTCCATCCTGCATATCCCAGAGGAGACATGAGCGTCAGGTCTTCATCGGGATGGTAGAAAACGGGCGAGCGATCAACCTTGATATACTCATAGATCAGATCGGTTCCCAAAGTGGTCAGATCCACTTCCTCTGCTTTTTTCTCTGAGGGAGGCGATGATTGAGCACCTGAAGAAGCACGATCAACGCATTGGACGCTGATCTGCTGAATGAAAATCCTGCCATATGTATCGGAAAGACGCTCGTACCTCCCAGTAAGGTGGTAATGGCATTCGTCTGCTCCCATCGACCTCATATGGAGTTCACACTCGATATCCCCAGATTCCTGGAATTGGAGGGACGCTTTTGTTGACCCGCTACCGGTCCAGAGTTCGTGCTGATAGCGTTCGTTTGTCATGACGTTTCTCCTCTCTATACATACTTTCGTCGCAATTCGCCGGGGAGCCTCCCCACCGAGCAAGTATGTAGAGAAGATGAGGATACTACCATCGATTGCAAATTGCAAGAATTTTGAACACAAGAGATTATCGCGGAGTCCGGTTTTTGCGAGTAGAGGACGAGAAGGATGGGGAGCATTGAGGTAGCAAGGAGGAAAGAGTTATGCTATAGTTAGTGGCCTGTAGGCACAAAATCTGGCTAGTTGAGGAAGTAGGATGCGTTCTCAGTTGACAGGGAAAAAAGTGAGCAGCACTCGTAGTGCGAGAAAGATACAGAGCGACTTTAGCGCTAATCCCCAGCAGGCGGCGGCCATCGCGCATACCGATGGGCCAGCCGCCTTTATTGCCGCAGCTGGTACGGGCAAAACCTCGATCCTGGTACAGCGGCTGGTGCGACTGGTTGGTGATGAGGGGGTAGCCCCGGAAACTATTTTATGTGTGACGTTTACGCGCGCAGCCGCCGATGAGATGGAGAAACGCGCGCATAAAGCTCTGAGGGAACGGGGTATCGCGGCCAAGGATCTAAAGGGGCTGCGCGTAGTGACGTTCCACGGCCTGGGGCACCAGATGCTACGCGAAAAATTGCAGTGGAAGCCATTGGAACTGAACCAGAGGTTGATCAGCGGAGAACCGCGACAGTGGCTGGCCGAGGATATCGTTCGGCCCTGGCGCAGCAATCGCACCCGCGGTATGAACTGGGATGTAGAGATTACGGGAGTGCTGGCGGCGGTTGATCGGGCGAAAGAGGAGCAGGTCAAGGCAGAGCAATCGCGGGATTTTTTCCGTTCCCACCTACTGATTGACCCGGAGCTGGCCGAGCGTTATCAGGAATTTTTTGTGCGTTATGAAGAGACAAAGCAGAAAGAGAAGCGCTACGATCTCGCCGACCTGATCTATGTTCCACTCTCGCTGCTGGAGAGTAGTCCCAAATTTCGCAAAACCTGGCAGGGGCGTTTCCAGTACTTGCAGGTTGACGAGACCCAGGATACCAATCCATCGCAATACAAGCTCATCCAATACCTGGCAGCGCCACGTCATAACGTCGTGGTTGTGGGAGATCCCGACCAGGCCATC
>JAFMRP010000119.1 GCA_017354095.1 Ktedonobacteraceae bacterium | reverse complement strand
CATAGCAGGAGCGTCGTTGCCGCATGATCGAGGCCAGCAGCTTCGCGCAATGCACACAGGGGCAAATGGCCAGGAACGACCGCCTCCCAGTCGCGCAGAGCTTCCCACCACCATTGTTCCAGATTCTCGCTCGCAAGCCCTGTGAGCGCCTGCGTGGCCAGTTCATCGTAGTATCCCTCAAGAAAGGGGAAATGTTCCAGGGCGGCCTGGCGCGACCCAAACGTTTGCGCGACTCGCTCGATGAGATGCAACACCGCCGCGTAGAAATAGAGCTTAAAGTGCCCCATAGGCGTTGCTGGTATGTCGGCAAAAGGATTCGTTTGCATCACGTCGCACCTCATGCTTTACTCAAAATGAAAGGCGATAAAGCGCCCGGCTGCCGGAATCCAGCCGGGATCACGATCGAGTCCGGCGATACGGATCTCTATAGGCAGTTCGGCCAGCGAAAAGAAAATATCTATATGCGTTGCCGTGACCAGGACGCGAGCACGCTGCTCACAGAGCTTACGGGGCATCTCACCTGGCACTGTCACATCCAAAGCGCGGCACAACCTTGCCCGAATATAGGGCATCAGCCAGTCAAGCCAGCGCGCAACCTTTTGAGGAACCTGGACCTGTGGGGATGGCTCTGGCCCCTGCGCTTCTGCTTCGCGCACAAACTCTGGCTCGATGTCTCGTAGTTCTTCGTAGGCTTGCAACTCCTGTGTAAGCTGTAGCCAGGGATTCTGCTGCCTACAGAACAGATCGAGTAGCAAAAATCCTGAGGGATGTTTTACACGCAGGCGACCCTGTTCGACTATCCACAGCCAGCCCACTTGCTCTGGAAACGCCGTTAGCCACACTCCGGGCAGGCGCCATTCTTCAGGAGGCTCAAAATCACGTCCGGGAGCGTCCTGGGCGTTTCTGCCTGCCAGTTGGGCCAGCAGTTCCCACAGCTGGTCAGCCAACAGATTCTCTTCCAGCAGCTGCTGACCGGCCAGCGCAACGAAATCCCAGATGTTTAACGCAATTCCTGGCTGAAGAGGAGTTGTAAAATCGCCATACAAGTTCAGGAACAGGCCGAGATTGACGAGATAGAACACGCCTCCCACGGCTGTCTCAATCGTGACATCAAAGAGCGGCTCTTTGTTTTGCCAATGATCTACATAAGGGCGATTACGTGTTTCTCCAGGCGTATCGGCGGATGTTTCGGCAACGTCGATCACCTGTTGTAGCTCGATATTGGCGCCAGGAGCCTCCAGCGAGGGAGCAGGCGAGGTGTTATCGGCATCCCATGCCAGCGCCGCAGCGGCCTGCGCTCCGGCTAGCATTGGAACTGGCCGGGTGAAGGGAGTCTGTGACGCAATAGGCTGCGTAGTCCCTGCGCACGCCCCCTCTGACTGCCCCTGCACGCTGCGCGCTGGCGTCTCTTGGGTGGGCACCGGGGAAGACGTGCTGGTGAGTTGCGCTGCCTGATGCCAGTCTCGTACCGCACAGGTAAATGCAGTTGTACGCGCAATGGCAGGCTGGCGTTGCAGCATCAGTCCGATTCCAAGTAAACAGTGTTGTTCAAGCCGAAGGCCAGGATCACTGCTCTCTGGTACCCACTGTCGCCAGGGTGCCGTTGTGCCTGTGCCGGGAAACGCTTCGGCCAGGCCACTGGATGGGCCTATTGTGGATGTTTCGGCCACAGTCGCTGATTGCGTGGCTGTGCCGGTAGTCTGAGGGAAAGGCGGTTCTCTAACCGGCAGCCTCTCAAGATCGTGCAGAGCAAAACTACGGATGACATGCTGTAACATTGTAAGCGCGTCGTGGACGCGCAGCAGGCGTACAAATGGCACAACTTTTCGCATGGTTGAGAGATGCTGGAGAGCGGCAGGGATATACGCGGGCGTCTCAAGCCAGGCAGGTAGGACGCTGTTACCGGCATCGCTTTCCCGCAGCAGGCCGCTCCACCACCAGTGTTGCGTGATTTCTCCCGCGCACCAATCGCTTGCCAGGCAGGCCAGCAATTCCGCTCGATCAGCAAAAATCACCGCTTCGGCATTGGCCGGTACGGGGCCGCGCGCAGGCCAGGCAGCTCGCCGCGCCAGGCCGTCAAGAGCGGCACAGATTGCCCACTCCCAGGCTGGAAAGCTGCTCTGGGATAACTCCAGGCGCAGCCCGCCCGGCAGCGGATCTCTCAACGCACGGATGCAGAGGATCGCCGACGGAGCGAGCCATGTAGGACGCGCGTCTACGCCGCGCAAGAGATGGCTCAAGCGTAATTGCGCCAGCAAAGGATCAACTTGCGATCCCCGGACGCGCAGCTTTCGGGCCGTAATCGTTCCATTGTGCCACTGATTTGCCATCGCTCTTACCGCTGATACTCCAACTGGATGGTATTGATGTGTGCCTCCGCTGTATCGGACGCAGTCACTGCATTCGCAACAATAAAGTACTTGTACTTGCTGTTATCAACAAACTGCAGGTCCTGGATGGCCACAGCAGCAGCAGCGGCACCCAATCCTGAAACCTCGACTTCCGCCACAACGTTGAATGTCGCTCCTGCATCGGCCAGAGAGGTGCGTATCAGTGTTGTAATGCTGGCTGGCTTCGCGTCAGCGATTGGCTGACGCTGCAATAGCACCTCAAACTGCTGCATAGCATCTTTTCTTTCGCCAATCACCCTCATTTTCTGGATGCTCACCCCATCGGGCAGGAGGACAGGCAATAGCCCGTTGGCCGTTCCTTTCGTTTTCGTCGCCACACCATTGGCAAAGCTCCACTGGTTACTGCTCACAGGGAAAAAGGACGGTGTGAGCGTCTGGGTGAACGTTGGGGTAACGAAGCCAGCGCCAAGCTGTCCGGCCAGGGCGATGATCGCGGCGCGCAAGAGATTAAAGTGTTCACTGGTGATAACATGTCCATCCTCAGCTACAGGCAGCGACGCCAGCAGTACCTGTAGATCAATATTGCTGGTTCCCGCTGGTGCTGAAGGTGCCTGGGGAGTACCGGGAACGGGCTGGAAAGCACCGGGCTGGAAGGGAATGGGTTGGAGAGAACCAGGTTGGAAAGGGACCGTACCAATCATCGAGCCAACATTAAAGGGCTGGGTGAGGATTTCATTGGTTATAGATGGCCTGTTTCCTGTCAATTCAAGGCCAGAAATGTTAGTGGCGCGAAGAAATCTGCTCATATCTTCAACTCCTTCCTGCATCAGAGTACTGTTGTCGCAAAGCGGCTCAAATCCCAGCGAGCGAAGCCAAAACGCGCGACGCCGCTATAGGGAAGCGCGTGACTGGCGAAGACCAGCGCCAGCTGGTACGTTTGTTGTGCTCGAAGCGCCTGCACATTTTCAAAGATCGTGTAGAGCTGGATCTTATCGGGGGCACTCAAATCGATCGCTTCATGATAGAGCGCCTCGTGAAGCAGGTGGCGCAAGAGGTTGGCATCGATCATCGCGATATCGCGTGATGCATGCTCACCGAAAAAGGTCAGAGCATCGAAACCCCGCGGCGATCCCCCAGCTACAACCGGCAACATCCCTAGCGGGGGCAGGGAATCAAAGCGCTGCGCCGCCTCAATGTTTGCCATTGCGTCTGCTTCTCTGGCACGAATATCCTCGATCTGATCTTCAAACTGCAGGAACATTGCCTCCGCCTCAGCAAGGCGGCGATCGTTCAGCAGCGGTGACCAGCGCCGGTTCATAGTTGCAGGGCTGGTAAGGCGGCGGCGCACTGACCACATATCAACAAACGCGATACCGTCGTCTATTGTCCAGTAGAGCAGCGCGAGCGGCACTTCACAATCAGTAAGGTGGTTGGGGCGCAACATATCGAGTAGTCCATAGCCATCGACCAGGGTATTGAATGGATCGCGAAAGAACGCTTGCATGCCCGTATCGGTCGTGCCGAAGCATGCATGGGCAAGGCGATTCCGTAAATGGTCCCGGTCGTTCAGCGTATTCAGGCTCAAGTCGATTTGCAGAAGGCGAAACTGTACACCCTCGACGACATAGCGTGAATTGCAACTGGCCGCCACATTTCCCAGCCCGCTGACGGGAGCGCGTCCCTCATTGCCAGAAGCCGGACCAATCGTTAGCAGGTATACCCCCGCGCCCGCCACATACGTTCCCGATTGTAGTGGCTGACAGTCGTCAAACGTCGCCGTCTGGATGGTGGTTTGACTATCCTGTGGGCGCACCAGCGAGATATCGACATCGACGGGGAGGGCCAGGGTACGCCCACAACGGTTGACCGCCAATCCTCTTGTGATGGTGACGACCGGATTCTGCTTTGTCGCGGCGCCCGCGATGGGGAGAACTTCCAGGCCAGAGGCCACCCCATCCCCCATAGCCTGCCCAAGACGCTTGCGCGCATCCTGTTGCGCGGCTGCCTCTTGCGTTAAATCTTCCGCTGAAAGCAGGCGACCGTTGAAGAAGTTGATCGAACGGATGCCACCTTCGAGAATGGGTGTTTGTAGCTGTATTGAACTCATGGGCAGTGCTCCCTGTTTTCATCAACTCGCGAAGAACTGACTGACCTCAATCATAAACGCTTGCTGTTTAAGGATATCCTGCTTTACGGTCCCTCCCCCGTTCGCCACGTGCAGGATAAAGCTCTTTGTGTCAAAACGGAGGAAACTTACGAGGGGAATACTGAACGAGTTATCGCTGAAGACTGGAAGTGCTTTGACAATGTATTGAAATTTAGGGTCTTGCTGCTGGTAGCCCTTAAATGTCACCGTCAACTCGCTGTCGCCAGTGGCGCTGGCCTTTAGATCGTTATAGACGGGGCCGATACTGCTCCCATCCCCTCTAACCATTCCTGCCGCGACGATCAGATAAGAGGGCAGACCGGCGGGATGTTCGACAGCATTGATATTGCTGCTGGCATTGGCCGCCTGCCATTGACCATTAGGTTGCACAGTAAGCACCTGGCCGGGTGCGGGTATCTGCGCCGTAGGCGAGACGAGGGCATTTTGCAAGCGCGCGACCTTTGTATTCGTAGGGGGACCGGTGACATCCCCGGCCAGCGTTATCGTAGGAGGCGGGACTGCTTTGGGCTGCCATTGTTGCGTTGCGCTATTATATGTCAGCACCTGGCCATCGCCTGGAGTTCCCGAGGCGACATTGATATTGCGGATGCGCTCGACAGTATTTTGCGTGCTATTTCCGGTGACATCTCCCATCAGCGTCCCAATGGCTGGCGTTTCGCCTGATTTCTGTGGTCGCATGCCACACAGCAGCCATTCCTGGAGCAAGCGCAGGTGGATGAGATAAGGGCGGCGATCTTCATTAATAATGACGCTGAGCATATCATCGACAACCCATTGCCCAGAGTTCTCCTTAACTGGCACGTTCAATTCGGCCAGCAGCAGACATTCTTCGTCAGGCGTGTTGCCACAGCCATTCGGCGTCCACACTGGCCGCAGTTCTGTCGTCCAGATGCGGAAGGCTGCCCGCAAGTACACGCAGGCCTGATCGCCGGGAATGCGTAGAGACGTGGGAGGAGAACCATACATAAAGTCTGGGGGAGAGCCTGCCTCTGGTTCTGATACATGGGCAGCTTCCCTGATGGCATGCTCAAACTCGGCCAGTGTGACGGCTTCGTCCGGATCATCAACGCACTCCACCTGGCTGAACCAGTCCACGAAGTCGCGCAAGGCATCCTCTTCACGCTGGTCTGGTGGCGTGGTGCGCAGCTCCAGCCTGAAATCGTCCACCAGGCGCGAGGCCGTCATAGCTTCGCTTTCGTCGCGGCATGGCTCGCCTGGAATCGGCACCTGGTCGGTGGGGCAATCGCGGTAACAGAGCATCACGTAAAGCGTCAGCGCGTCATCAGGTGGCGAACCGAGTACGCTGATAAATGGTGGCTGTGGCTTCTGTTGCTGCTGCATCCTCAGCCAATCGTTAAGAGAAGCGCATTGGGTCACGGGTACGCGGACTAGCTGCCCCGGTGGAGTGATGCCAACACCTGGAGTCACAACCACGCGTGGCCCATGGATATCGGTTTCGATAGTCACGCGCAGGCCGCAGATCGTACCATAGCCGATCAGGTCGTGCGCCATCCACTGGTCTCTGCCTGAGAGGTAGGCAAACTCCTGGGTAAAATCATCCACGCCCAGAACCATGCCCAGCGTATACCTGACATGTTTAGTCGGATCAGGTGGGACGGTGCCTGGTGCTGCTACCTGCGGTGCAAAGCTGCTCATGTTGTTTCTCTCCTCGTCACCTGTTCAATCTATCGCGTCCCAGCACTTGCCTGTCTGTGACACTCTGTGGATGTCCGGGGGCAAGGTAGCTTTCCGCGAGATGACCCTGCCCCAGGATCATAGCGGGCATCAGTTGTGGAGCGCGGCCGCCAAGATCGATCAACGTATCTTCGCCGAGCCTTGCCTCACCGACGCGGAACAATGCCCAGAAAAATTTCACGTCAAAAACCGCATGTGCTGGCTTTTCCAGCTCGACGATGCGACTGGCAAGGGCCAACCGTTGCTGATAGGTCTCCGTTCGTGCCTCTTCCTGTGACGGAGCAGATAGCAACACTGTGAAACGATGGGCGGTATTATGCATCGACAGCACCATCGTCTCAAATTGATACCAATCGAGTAACGGAGCACCGTCTGCCGGTACCTGGCCGGGCAAAGGAACCTGTTCAAAGCTATCCCAGGATGCCAGATAGACGGTGTTGTACAGGCTAATCCGCCGGTAGCGCCGCGCCAGGAAATCTCGCCAGAGGGCGACTTGCGCATCTGTGATAGCGGGTACGAACCCCAGAACATCCAGCGCGAACTGCTGCCACGCGGTAGAAAAGAAAGCCTGCCAGGCTGGACGCTCCGCGATGCCGGGCGGTACCGGGATACCGAGCGTTTTCTGCATGAACTGGTGCCAGCTTGCTTCCGTCGCCGGTAGTTGTGGCACTGTGAGCGAAAACTCAAGCAACTGCCGAGACCATAACCCCTGTTGACGCAAAAAATCATTGTAACGCTGGTGCAAATTTGCCCGCCCCTGATCTGGAGTCCAGCGAACTGTTCGCGCAACGATCCGCAGTCCGGCAGGAACAGTTGGATCACCGGCCACGACAGCGGGCAGGTTGCGCGTTCGATACTTCTCAACAATCCGTACACGCTCTGGGCGTGATGGTTTTGCAGATTGTGCACTGAAAATACTTTCGCAGGCATGATCTTCTAATGTGAGCCGCAGTGCCATGAGCAATCCTCGCATCGTGCCGCGATACTGAAAAAAGTCCATTGCATGCTTGATAAAGAGTCGTCGCTTTGCTTCATCCCAGGTGGGGTCGAGCACGATTCCAAACCAGCTTGCCAACCAGTCCAGCACATCGGGCGGAGCGCTGCGTGCATCGAAGAGTAGCTGAACCGCCGCAATCTTATCCTCAATGTTAGTAAAAAAGCCTTCGAGGTTAGCGAGAAAGCGCTCCAGAAATGATGCCGATTGCTGGTCTTCACGATAGATCGCGGGCAGATAGTGTGAAAGATACGAGAAACGTGGATAGTAGGCGCGCAATGCCCGCAGGCGTGGTGTACATCGGCTGTTGCCACGCAACAGCAGCTTCAATTGCAGATAGCGTCCCCGAGAGCCCTGGAAGAGCAGTTCCCAGGTGCCAGTTCCATCAGCGCCAGGTGGCTGGCGTACATAGGGCAGTTCTGAGCCAGCACCGCGCAGGTATAAGCGCGGCTCCTGCTGCCAAGCAGTCAGGGCCAGTTCGCTTTCATCATTAGCAGCACGGCTCTCTACCAGAACCTCAGTGCCTGGCGGAATACAGGCATCCAGCAGTAGACGATGCCACTGGCAGTCAGGTTCGTGCCCGTCAAAGGCGTGGCGCTGGTGTGCATTGTGTGTTGTCTCAGGCGTGCCCAGAGGCGTACAGAGCACGGCAGCAGCAGCATAACGGTGGCGTGGTTGCCGCATAAGAGGAAGCCAGCCATCCGCGAAATCATAGTAGACATCGGTATCGGCCGCCACAATGCCTTTGCCCTCAAAAAGCCGCATGGGAAAGTAGCCAGGCAACAGTTGCATAAACAGTTGCCCATTGTCCTTCAACGAGAGCCAGAACGCGAAACATTGATTCCCATCAGCCGCCGCGATATAAAGCTGATCAGCGATCTGAGTATGCGTATCAGAGGTTTTATACTCTGGCACAAAGGCAAGGTCATAGCCAATCAGGCGAACAGCAAAATCTGTATCGGTCGCGACGGGCGGACCTGCCTGTTTGCCAGACTGATAGCGATAAATGCGCGAGAATGATTGAGCAGGATCTTTCTCTTCCGGGCTGCTATCGAGGATCAATACCGTATCGTCGGGCAGGGCTTCAATAGCGATGGGATTAACGATCTGGGGTGAACTGTTGCTGAGCGAAAATCCGGCGGACGCTGCTCGCCTGCTGGTACTGCGCCCAGTGTTGCCCTCCCGGGGCTGGAAGATATCTTGCTCGATAATCGGCGCGCTCTGATCTTCCCTGACAATATTAAACTGGCGATCAAGCGCCCAGTAGCGACAATTTTCGCGGTCCAGAACCCAGACACCGCCCTTTGGTCGCGCAGCCATATCAAACGGCGCAAATGTTACCCCCGCAGGCCAGTATACCTGGCGTGGAGGGCCACCAGCATGGAGATCAAAAATCAGCAGGCCGGGTGGATCTAAGACACCCACTACAAGGTAGTGATCTTCGGTGACTGCCAGACCGCTCAACAGCAATGGTGGCAAAGCAGGCGGAGGATCTTTACGCTGGAACGCACCCAGGCTGCTGGATGGGAGCGTGGATGCTGGACACATCAGGCCGTCCCCCACCGTCCAGAAATGCGAAGTTTTGCCCGTTCCCACCGAATTGACGTGTATCTCTCGCCGTGTCTCATCAATCCAATACCAGTTGCCATAGCGGTCGCGACCTGCTCCGCGCCGGTTGCTGAGCGCCGGGGGATTATCTTTTGACGCAGCAGGGAATTGCAAAGGCAGGGACTGCAGCGTCAACTCCTGGCGAGCCTCGTCCCAGGACAGGCCCGTCTCATTGCGTGCGCGCGCTGATGCCGCCTCTTGCCAAATCGTATGCAGGGGCGCTTCATGAGAGCAAGCTGTACAGCTGCTCCAATCATCGTAGCCGAGTAATAGTTGAAAGCGGGTTCCGTTCGCATCCATATGTTATCTACATTCTTCTGGGATAACCGGCACAGGGACGACATTTTTTCTGGGTGTGATCGTGGGAAGTGTACCTTGCCCACGCAGTTGATCGAGGTCAAGCGGGTCACCGACGGAGACCGAGATGCCTACCAGTCGAGGCAGTTCCAATCCTCGCAGATCAATCCTCTCAGTCGCCACACCGGTATCTCTGGCGAGCAGGACATTATTCACCAGCAACACATTGGGAACGCGGTTAGCGACGCCCAGCAGTTCCAGCGCGACCACGGGCTTACGCAGCGGCCAGCCTTTCTGCATCATGGCATATTGCGGTGTGCTAAGCAAGGCTGTCTGCGTATCCAGCAATGGTGTTCCCGGTCGGGGTAACGGTGAAAGA
>JAFMRP010000741.1 GCA_017354095.1 Ktedonobacteraceae bacterium | reverse complement strand
CTACCGGTTGGACATTGCCACCCTCAATGCCATCGAGCGCTATTATCAACATATTGCCGGGATCTATAGTGCTCAATCCTCGCAGGCTACAGATGTGCTTGAGCAGCAAAAATTTGCTGTCCATGCTGCTGAAGCGCGGTATCAAGCCCTGCGGAGCGCTTCAGTGAGTCTGAGGCGCCGCGAATATATTGCCGATATCCGAAAGGCGACTCTTGATCAGCCTGACTGGTCCGAAGCCTTAGAGATCATGACGGAGAAGGAAGGCATCGTACAGGAACAACATAAAAGCTCCCAGGCTCTTCGTGAGGCTGGTCTCCAGCGTCTTGCTGCTCGCGGCAATTTCTATAGGGTGGCAGCGGAGCGTGCGGAGGCGGAAGGCCGCGTAGAAGATGCTTTGCGCTACCAGCTCTGGGCTGCAAAACACCATAGGGATGCATATACGATGGACCTGCATAATATTGTTGATCCTCTACAGATGGGTCTGCTACCACAAGGGGAAGCTGTATTCCGCGATGAAGTGGAGGAGATTAGCCAGCGCATTCAAGCGATGATCAGAGATAGGACATGGAGTCGGGATGCTCTGAGCGAACCGCCTCCTCGCCAATATGGGAGATTCCCCAATAACAACCACTTTCACCGCATCAGTACTGTCGAACCGTTCAAATGGAACGGGGAGCTTGATCTGGATTCGAGGCAAATTCCTGGCCACCTGTTCATGTGACTGACATCGAATCGCAAGTCAAATGATAATGGCCCCGCTTTTATAACAAAATTGGCTCTTGATCTCAAAACCAGTATCATTCTATAGTTACCTGAAAGGCCTATACATCTGAAGAGGATCGTAGTGGGAGGTGCAGGAGGGCGGCTGCCTCTCTGCTCGGCTGACGGCGTAGCCGTAGCTGCGCCAGCAGCGTTGCCGAGCGGAACAAGAGGGGCCCTCCTGCATCCTTCCCCGCGCCGCCGCAGGCGATTCCTCGCAGACGGCCTGACCGCGCAGCGGTAGCCGCGCCAGCGGCGTTGGCCGTCTGGACAAGAGGCCGGCGCATCAGTCATACGGAAGAGCATACAAGGAGATGACATCATGAATTCCAGTATACACAAAGAAAGAGCAGAACAATTTCGCCGGTTTCATCACGAAGCACCAATGCTTGCCTTACCAAATGCATGGGACGCCGCGAGTGCGCGTATTCTCGCGCAGGCAGGATTCCGCGCCATCGCTACCACCAGTTCGGGGGTCGCTGCTGCTCTGGGCTATAGCGATGGCCAGCACATCAGCCGGGAGATGCTGGTTGAGGCCATCGCCCGTATCACACGCGTGGTCGAGTGTCCCGTCACCGCCGATATAGAGGCAGGCTATGGCACGACCATTGAAGAGGTGCTAGAGACTGTCAAGGCAGTGATTGCGACTGGCGCGGTGGGCATCAATATCGAAGATTCGCTCAAACAGGTGGATAAAGCACTGGCAGATAGCCTGTATCAGGTGGAACTGATCAAAGCGCTGCGTGAACTGGCCACTTCAATGGATGTACCGTTCGTGATAAATGCGCGCGTCGATGTTTTTTTACTGGCCATCGGTGAACCAGAGAGCCGCTTCGAGCATGCAGTACGGCGAGCCAATGCCTACCTGCAAGCGGGAGCGGATTGCGTCTATCCTATCGGCCTGCTCGATCGCGCCATAATTGCCAGCCTGGTCAAAGAAATTAATGGCCCGATCAATATTATGGGCGGTCCCCCTGCACTCACACTTCCAGAACTTGAGCAGTTAGGAGTCGCGCGCGTCAGCCTCGCTGGCGGGCTGATGCGTTCAGCCCTCGGGCATTTACGATCGGTCGCTCAGGAGCTACTTGAGAGTGGCACCTACACGAAGATGAATACCTCGACCCTGTCAGGCTCGGAGTTCAGATCGCTTTTTACCTTGACCGATACCGATTAGGAGTCAGGCGCCGCACCGCAGCGCGAGCGCCAGCGTTCGCACACCCGCTTGCAACTCCTCCGTGGAGGCGCTCGCGAAGCCTAATATCAACCCGTCGCGTGGGAGCGGCCGCAGGCTGAATTGGGAGATGGACGAAATGTGCAGGCCACGTTCTATCGCCCGCTTAACGATTGCCTGCGCGCTCATCCCTGGGGGAAGCCAGACAACCAGGTGCATCCCTGCCTCTGGCACGGCAACGTCCAGCATATCGCCCAGTTCCCGCATGAGCGCGTCTATAAGGGTGTTCCGGCGCTCTGAGTACAACTGGCGCATTTTTCGCAGGTGCCGCGCGAAGTGGCCCTCAGCAAGAAAATCGGCCAGCGCCATCTGTTCCAGCAGTGGCAGGTGGACATCAATAAAGCGCCGCGCCGCGAGAAAGCCTTTGAGCAGTTCAGGAGGCGCGACCAGGTAGCCCAGGCGCAATGAGGGAAAAAGTACTTTGCTGAAGGTGCCGATATAAATCACGCGCCCGGTACTGTCCAGGCCCTGTAGCGCCTCCAATGGCCGCCCGCTGAAGCGATACTCACTGTCATAATCGTCCTCGACGATCCAGGATCGCGTCTCTCTGGCCCATTCCAGCAGTGCCAACCTCCGGCCCAGGCTCATAGTTACTGCGGTGGGAAACTGGTGCGAGGGCGTGACGATTGCCAGCCTTGCTCCTTGTGAAAGCTGTCGTCCAGCCTCAACGTCGATCCCTTCTTTGTCAATTGGTACTGGAATCAGTTTTGCTCCAGCGGCCAGGAGTGCCCCTCGCGCTCCCGGATATCCAGGATCTTCAATCCAGGCCAGATCTCCGGGATCAAGCAGCACGCGTGCCACCAGGTCAAGGGCCCCCTGCGAGCCGGCTGTAAGAATAATCTGCTCAGGCGAGCAGTGGACGCCGCGCGTAATGCCGATGTGCGCGGCGATCGCCTCGCGTAGTGGCGCGTAGCCTTGCGCGTTCTGATAGAGTGAGACGGCCTGTAGCGACTGGCGAGCGCGTCTGGCTACCAGCCTGGCCCAGATCTCGTAGGGAAAGTATGTCGCATCTGGCAACCCGGTACGGAACATGCTCATTCCGGCTCCGGCCTGGTTGGGGTATATTTCGCCTGGATCGGGCGTATCAACAAGCAACTGGCTGCGCCGTGAAATCACTGCTGTCCTGGTGCCTGCAACATCCGTTGCGTGCTGGCCTTGTGCGCTTCTGCTGGCCTGAACCTGCTGTCCTGGTTGCAGGCGGGCGACCCGCGTGCCGTCTCCTACCCTGCTTTCGATGTAACCTTCCAGCAGCAACTGTTCGTAGGCAAGAGCGGTTGTGTTGCGCGATACTCCCAATGTGCTGGCCAGGACACGCGTCGAGGGGAGGCGCGCCCCTGCCTCCAGCTGTCCCGCTAGAATCTCAGCACGCAGCCGCTCGTAAAGCTGCCTGTATAGCGGAACTTGCGCGTTCTGATCAAGCACTATCTCCGGCTTCTTGATCGATATCGCTCGCTTGGACATAGGCTTGTCTCTCCCTTTAAATAAATAAAAAATACCTGCACGGTGCAAAACCACGAGATCTGCTCAGAAAACCCGCCCGATCTGTAGGGGCAAGGGGAGGGGAGAGGCGGCGTGGGGCCCTTGAGGTTGCCCGCTCGCGCCCTCTGCCTCCCTTTCCAACGAAATCTCGTACGATTGCAATAGATCTAAGCCTTCTTAATGGCACTGCTATTATAGCTAAAAATGGCTCTTTTAACAAGTCCATTATCATAGT
>JAFMRP010000740.1 GCA_017354095.1 Ktedonobacteraceae bacterium | reverse complement strand
TTGTTGAGCTAGCTCATCCATAAATAGCACCCCGAACCTCAAATGGTCCTGTCTATATTCTAGAGATTGGTACTTCACTTTCGCCCAATTTCCCCGTAGTATATGCTACAGAAGGGACCAGTCTGGTCCTTCGAGCGTTGTTTTTGCTTCTCATGCCAATACACTTTACTGTTCGGCGTCGGTCCAATTTCTTTCTTTCCTTGTTTCGCGTCTCTGTGGTGCAGTGTAACTATTTTCTTGAAGGAGTATTTCCTCATGCAAGGGAGCAAAACGTTCCGGGTAGCACTCCTACCCACCCTTCTGGCACTGTTCGCGCTAATCATGGCAGCTTGCGGCAGCTCGGGTGGCCCATCCACCAGCGGCCAGATGGCCTCACCGGATAAGCAGGTGCTGCGCTATCCGATGGCTGCCATCGACGACTTTGGCGCCGTTGACCCACCGCTGATCCAGAGTGCCAGCGACGCCTACGCCGTCCAGACGATCTTCACCGGGCTGGTGCAGTTCAAAAATGATGGCACGGTGGTCGACCAGCTGGCCGCCTCGCACACCGTCTCCAGCGACGGGCTAACCTACAGCTTCACCCTCAAGCCCGGCCTCAAGTTCAGCGATGGCTCCCCCCTGACCGCTAATGACGTGGCCTACAGCATCAACCGCGCCATTATCCCGGCCACCAAGTCCCCCGTCGCCGGCTACTTGAGCCTGCTCAAGGACTACAGCAAGGTCAATAAAGGACAGCTCGCCAGCGCGATCGGCGATAGCCTGATCGTCAAAGATGATACCCACCTCGACATCATCATCTCCAAACCGGCAGCCTACTTCATACAGACCCTGACCTATCCGACCTCCTACGTGGTCAACAAAAAGCTCGTCGATAAATATGGCGCCGAGTGGACCAACCATATGGACGAGGGCGCGGGCGCAGGCCCCTTCAAAGTCAGCAGCTATCAGCACAACAAGGGGATGGACCTGGTACCCAATCCCAACTACTATGGCACCAAGCCCAAGTTGCAAAAGCTGCAGTTTATCTTCTCCGGCGATGCCGACACGACCTACAAAGCCTACCTGAGCAATCAGTATGACTACGCGGGCGTTCCGGCAGCGAACCTGGATGAGGCCAAGACGCGCAAGGACTTCCACACCACTCCGGCTCTGGTTATCCGCTACCTGAGCATGAACTATCTCTCCAAACCCTTTGACGACATCAATGTACGCAAAGCCTTCTCGCTGGCCATCGACAAAGATCTGCTGGTGCAGAGCGTGCTCAAGGGCGCGGTCACTCCGACCAACCACTACGTCCCTGAGGGGATGCTCGGTTACAATAAAGATCTGAAGGGACCCGATGGCACGCAGAGCACCAAGGCCAACGTTGATATGGCCAAGCAGGCCCTGGCCGCCAGCAGCTATGGCAGCGCCGCCAAACTGCCGCCCATCACCTTCACCTACTACACCGGCAGCACGACGATTAAGAACATCGTCACCGCTATCCAGCAGGAGTGGCAGGATGTGCTGGGCGTCCAGGTGAAAACGACTGCCGTTGAGTTTAACAAGCTGATTAGCCTGGAAAACTCGACTACCGGCAACTCCGGTCCCTTGCAGCTCTGGATCCTTGGCTGGCAGGCGGACTACGTCGATCCACAGGACTGGCTGAGCGTTTTCTTCTCCAAGGGCGCCGACTATAACCAGTTCAACTATGGTCAGAACAATGGCGCCAATGCTGCCCAGCAGCAGGCAGTGCAGGATCAGCTGGCCAAGGCCGATACCACCCAGGACCCGGCCCAGCGCGTCCAGCTCTACAATGATGCCGAGCAGAAGATCGCCAACGATTGCGGCTGGATCCCTCTCTACCAGTCCAAGGCGCTGACTCTGATCAATCCCAAGCTGCACGGCTTCGCGGATAACCCGCTGGGTATCCAGGCGCCCGATGCCTGGGGCGACGTCTACTTCACCACATAGTTACACGGCAAAACAACAGTAAAGTCTGGCCTGGAGGGGCAGCGCACCTCGCGCTGCCCTTCTTTGTTTTCACATCCCACCGGCCAGTCCATCCCCCTCGACGTCTGCAGCGGCACCATCACTATCGAGCCGGGAAAGGATACGGGCTAGCCCCCCGGGCGGCGCGGGACCGAAAATGCACGATCTCCACGACACTACTGCCGATGCTGAGGAGAAACCCGCAGAGAATAAACCAGAAGCCTGGGCCAATAATACCTTCTACCTCACTGGGAGGGAAAAAAGAGAAGGTGAGCATAAACCATTCCATGAGCAGAAGCTCCAGGCAACCAAGACTCGCCAGCACCAGGCTGAGTATGAGTAAGCTTCGCTTCCGCTTGCCCAAAAGCGCTGCGAGCGATGTCCCCAACGGGACCAGGATCGCGAGCAAGAGTAATCCGATCAACCATGCACTGATGATATTCGGTGCATCATAATCTATCCGTCCACTGAATAGCGTGACGCGCCCACTGATTACATCAGTAAAGAATCCCCAAGAGCCCTGCCAGACTGAACCTAGATCCCTTGGCTCCCCACGCACTATCTGGACACCCAGCGACAAGAAGCCACCTACGACGGTGAGCATACCCGCCAGCACTCCTATCAAGCTGGCACGACGCTGAAAAAACAAGCGTTCCAAGCAAAAACCTCCTTCGCTATCTATTACTATCAACACATGATCATTTCTGACGTTTTCAGGAGTATAGCATGGGAATAGTAGAAAACGATGGGGCAAATGACCTGTTCATCAGGCACCGCCTCTTCCCGCACAACACACCGCTCTCGCCTCTTGCCTGTCAGCTCAAACAACCGGCTCACACGACCTGACCAGCGGCTCCATCACTCACCACTCTATCAATACGTGATCTGCTCTGACGCTTTCAGCCCTACTACATAGGAATAGTGAAAAATGTGAAAACTTCACTTATCACCACAATCACTTATATGATATGCTAAGTCCATAACTGATGCATAGCCAGGAAGGCAAAACTTTCTATTCATCAAAACCGTTCAATAAACGAAGCAAATTGCATCATTTTCATTTAACAGGGAAGGAATATGATTTGATGCTAGAAAATAGATCGAACATTTCTGTAGTAATTTGTGCCTATACAGAGAGCCGCTGGAATGAGCTTATAGATGCCGTACACTCCATGCAACGCCAGAGCTATCCCGCAGATGAAATCATTCTCGTGATCGACCATAACCCCACCTTATTCGAACGGGCACGGCGCCACTTCTCAGATGTCACTGTCATAGAAAATACCGGCCCGCGTGGCCTCTCTGGCGCTCGCAACAGTGGCATACAGGCCTCGCAAGGAGACTTCATTGCCTTCCTTGATGATGATGCGATTGCCAGTCCTCGCTGGTTAGCCTTGATGCACACCCGTTGCCAGGATCGCCAGGTCCTGGGAGCAGGAGGCATCATCCATCCCCTCTGGCCCGGCAAACGTCCAGAATGGTTTCCCGAAGAATTCTCCTGGGTGATTGGCTGCAGCTACCAGGACTTTCAAGGTAAAGCAACCAGGGTGCGCAACATCTACGGAGCCAGCATGTATATACGGCGCGAGGTATTCGAAACGATCGGCGGCTTTCGTACCACCCTGGGAAGGACAGATGCGAAATCCCTGCCATTGGGATGCGAGGAAACAGAATTGTGCATCCGCGCCGGCCAGCGCTGGCCCAACCGCTTTTTCCTGTGCGATCCCGGAGCCGTCTTCCA
>JAFMRP010000739.1 GCA_017354095.1 Ktedonobacteraceae bacterium | reverse complement strand
ATTCTCTCCGTGCAGATGGGGGCGGCAGTAGGCAAAGGACTCTTTTCGGTCATCGGACCGCTGGGAACAACCTTCTTGCGCATGGGTTTCGCGGCAGTCTTGCTGCTCAACCTCTGGCGGGCACCGATACGCGGGCTGACGCGGACGCAATAGAGCAACGTTCTGTTATTCGGCATCGTGCTGGCAGCGGTGAATGGAGCATTTTACTCCGCGATCCGCTCCATTCCATGAGGCATCGCAGTGACACTGGAATTGGTGGGCCCGCTCGGACTGGCCCTCGTGCAATCGCGCAGGGTGAAAGATCTCGTTTGGGCAATACTGGCTGTGGTCGGCATCTTCCTCCTCGCGCCGATCAGGCAAGGGGCAGTGAACCTGCTGGGGATGGGGCTGGCAATACTGGCTGGTATCTGCTGGGCAGGCTCTATTTTGTGCAGTACAAAAGCGGGGCGCTCGTTTACGGGGGGACGAGGACTGGCACTGGCTGTGGCAACGATGGCTATTGCGCCGCTTGGCATAAGCAACGGAGGTGTGGCGCTACTCCGTTCGCAGGTACTCTTGACAGGTGTGGGCATCTCTATCCTCTCCAGCATCATTCCCTTCTCGCTGGAACTAGAGGCTCTCAGGCGGCTTCCCTCGCGCGTTTTCGGTATCCTCATGAGCGTCGAGCCAGCAGTCGCCACCCTCATCGGCTTCTTCGTGCTGCATGAGGCTATAGGGTTCCGCGAGCTACTGGCTATCGCGCTCATCATCGCGGCTTCGGTCGGCGTCTCGCTCGACGCGACGGCACAGCATCAAGAATGATCTGATGAAAATGGGGCAAGCTTGGTGTGTCATCCGGGTCAACCTCTCTGTGATTGGCAAGTTCTCCATTGCTTATTCAGAGACGAGTTGTGTCTCATCTACTGCTGCAATCGTCCCATGCAATGGGAAGAAAAACGACGCCGTCCCGATCGTGATTCTCCCGCACGTGTCATGCTTCGGCAACGATCCAGAAAAACAGGCTCATGGACGATCGGCTCTGAGCGCGAGTTGAGCAAATGGCGATGGCCTTTCTGGTACAGCCGAGCACGAGAAATGAAACGTCATGCACGAGAACCACTCTACTGAACAGCATAACAAGGAGAAGTATTGGATGGCATGGGCACAAAATGGAAGCGTTCTACGCTGGGGGAGTTTTTGCGAGCGGCTGAGGCATGGTATAATCAAGAGCGACCACATGAGGGCTCGATACCCTCCCTCCGCTTCACGATGCGAAGCCGCATGAGTTGGGGGATATTCCTTCCTACACTCGCCTTCTGGTGATGTCTATTTGAGCCGAGACTGGGCCATTTTGAAATGATGGAAGGAGCACTGGATATTCGATGAAGATCTACCTGGTGGATGGTACCTACGAGCTGTTTCGCAGCCACTTCGGCGCGCCGCCGCGCAAGGCACCGGATGGGCGCGAGGTCGGCGCAACGCTGGGTCTTTTACGCAGCCTGCTGATGCTGTTGACGATGCCTGGCATCACCCACGTGGCCTGCGCGTTCGATCACGTGATCGAGTCCTTCCGTAACGACCAGTACCCCGGTTACAAGACCGGCGCGGGCGTTGACCCTAACCTGATCGCCCAGTTCTCGCTGGCCGAAGAAGCCGTTTCCGCGCTTGGGCTGGTGGTCTGGTCGATGGTGGAGTTCGAGGCCGACGATGCTCTGGCTAGCGCGACCGCCCGCTTCAAGAACGAAGCTGAGGTCGAACAGATTGTGATCTGCTCGCCGGATAAGGATCTGGCCCAACTGGTCTCTCAGAGCCGCATCGTTGGCTGGGACCGCCGTCGTGATCTTCTCATCGATGAGGCGGGCGTGGTGGCGAAATTTGGTGTGCGCCCGCAGTCGATCCCCGACTGGCTGGGGCTGGTGGGCGATGCAGCCGATGGCTTCCCCGGCATCCCGGGCTGGGGAGAAAAATCCGCGGCGGCCGTGCTTGCAAAATACGAGCGCCTCGAGGCGATCCCCGCAGATCCGCAAACCTGGGGGGTGAGCGCCAAGCGCGCGGCGCGCCTGGCCGAGAGCTTGGCCCAGCACTGGGCTGAGGCGCTGCTTTTCCGCCAACTGGCGACACTGCGCGAGGATGTGCCACTCTTGGAAACGCTCGCCGATCTGGAATGGCAGGGCGCGAACGCTCGGCTGAAAGAGATCTGCCACCGGCTGGGCGATGAAAAGTTCCCCGGACGGGTTCCGAGGTGGCGCGAGAGATGAATGTGGCAGCACAAAGCAGCGCAGAAGAAGCTGAAACACGCGATAGTTTTTATGGAGCATCTTTGATGAATAAGATGTATTTCCCGACTGTAGCCCCCACAAGATGGGCAGAAGCTGCTGGCTGATCCTGAAAGGCCGTGGCGAACGGGCTCTTCAGCACGTACCATTGCGTCTGCCTGGGAAGCAGCGAGAGGACATGTTCCACCGGAAGTCAAGCGGCTCTTTCCAGAGGCTGGTGACGAGAGGGTCGGTCATGCAGAGCATACCTGATCCCTGCCTCAACCGCCAGAGAATCTGGCGGTTGTATGTAACGTTCATATCAGGCTCACCACTGGAAAAATGAGTCTGGTTGCTTCGACCGCCAAGAAGTCGCTCGAGAGGAGACCCATCTGCGCCGCAGAAACAGGATATGACCACCATTCATGGACGCTGAGCACGTCTCCAGGCATTGATGGCGTTCTTGATACGATGGCGAAAGGAGAAGCTGGTGGAGCCGAATCAGGGATGCCTCCTTTCAGCGTTCCTTGCGTTGGCAGCTCTATATTGCACCTTGATGCTACCACCACGTTGTGTCCCTCTTGAAACCTTCAAAGAAGTGCTCTTCACGCTTCACATCGTGCTTGCTCGTTCCTCCACCAACTCCTGCAAGCACTGACGATGCCCCTCTCCACCGGAGCAACGGGCGAGCAAGGCGAGAGACCATACATATGCTGGCATGCAAGTCCTGCTGCTCGTCTGCTATGTTGGCGTTGGTGGGAGAACTGGTCCCTCCTCTTCCAACGCTCCTGGCTCTGCGGAATCGGAGCAAGCCAGGAAGCCACACGATCAGCAACAAACGTCGTGATTGCTGGCTCCTCCTTACAGACAGATGAAGACCGTTCCCGCCATGTTCTGCCGAGTGGCTTATCATCAGAAGCGTGGTGGTCCCTGGTGAATACGTTGACGGACCTGCTCCAGCGTGTGGCGGGGATAAAAGTGCTCAAGCCATCAGGTGGCCCTGCTTGGGCAAATGAGGCAATGTGTGCCGCATCCTGCGCTTTGTCGATCCCACTCGTCAATCCAAAGGCAACCGCCTCGAAAGGGGTGATTGGTGTCCGCTGAGCGGTAGTGGTCAAAAAGAGAATGATGGGAGAAAGGAACATCATGTCTCCTCCTTGTCAGCAGAGGAGGCATGATGCATTGGTGCATCATGGTCAGGACCTACTGAGAAGGAGGAATGCCGAGAATGGACTCACATCGACGCAATGCAGACGGGGTTGAAGCTGGCCCGTTTTTGTGAAGTGCTGAAACAGCCACCAGAAAAGTGCAGACACGACAGCTCTCAAGAGCATTGGAGCCCTCACGGCCTCCATCCGAGCGAGTGCGCAGCCTGTCACGCATCCGATATCGTCGGGCTCAGTCACGCTGTTCTCGGACTCCGCCAAACTGGGTGAATCCCAGAGATCGACGTGTCTTCTGCCCTTGTGACTGTTTCTTT
>JAFMRP010000118.1 GCA_017354095.1 Ktedonobacteraceae bacterium | reverse complement strand
ACCTGTGCCATATTTGTTTGTGTCTCTCCCACATCTCCGTTTGTCCTATGAAGAAAGTCTCCTTCAGTTTTGCTCATCGTCTGCTCGCTTACTCAAAAAATGCTTTATCACTAGCTTAACAGAAACAAAACCACCCCACCAGGAGAAACCAGGGAAAACTGCTCCATCATTTTTCTGCCCCTTTCCACCTATTGCCCCGGAACCCGCCACAGCACCGGATCGCGCCAGGACCCATAGGTCATCGAGGGCACCCAGATCCCCTGCTGGACGAGCAGCAGCTCGCGCAGGGTCTTCATTCCCGCTTCTGTATAGCGCTCATCCATGCCGCCCTCTCTGGGGTGCAGATGCCCGGACCCGTCGTCCGCGTGAGCGCTCCAGGGGGCATGCTTCTGCACAAACGCGACGAAAGGCCCGCTGGTGAAGAGCTGCTCGGCTGTCCTTCCCACGTGCTCGAACGCGGCCAGGTAAAGTGCCTCGATCTCCTCTCGTGACGCCATACCTCTCAATATGAGGGATTCGGGCGAGGTAAAGAATGTCATCAGCGTTGGCCCGTCCAGGGGACCACTCCCCTCCCGTATCGCCTCCGGCGCGTGTGCCCTCCAGAATGCCAGCGGCTCGGTCGCTCTGACTTTGTGCAATTCTCCCCCGTAATCGCCCAGGTAACGACGCATGGCGTGGGTCAAGAGCTCGCCGTCCTGCTGGCGCGGCAGCACCTCGCTGGTACTCTCTCCGCTGTCCCTATCCCGGTAGATGGTGTAGATGAACTCGCCCTGGTAGCGATCCACCGTCTCCCCAAACTCCGGGCTGCGTGTGTCCAATGGCTGCACTCCCAGGCGGAACTGGCGCTCCCCCTCGATATGGGAGAACTCCGGCAGCACGGTGAGATAGCGACCATTACGCTCTAAGTGGACCTCCCACTCTCCATGCAGATACTGCTGCATCCGCTCATGCAGCTCCTGGGGGGAACTGGCATGGCCCAGAGTCAGGATATCGCGCGCGATATCCCGGCTGAAACGCTGGTTATCCCGGAAGAGCTCGCTATACTGGTCCGGTGGCCGGTGCTCGCCCAGCTTCTGCACAAAGGTGCAGTAATCGATGGCCTTGCCGATCCGGGCACGCGCGTCGTCCATGTCTTCGGGATAGTCAGCCTTGCGCTTGAGATCGAGCATGGCCCCGTAGATCTTGAACAGCGAGCGTGTGGCGTCGTCGGGATAGGGCACATCGGGCATTCTGAGCGTGTAGAACGTCGCCGCCTGTGGCTCCAATATT
Organism: Ktedonobacteraceae bacterium; assembly: GCA_017354095.1. Classification (GTDB taxonomy): domain Bacteria; phylum Chloroflexota; class Ktedonobacteria; order Ktedonobacterales; family Ktedonobacteraceae; genus Bu33. The sequence goes on along the minus strand of JAFMRP010000118.1, from coordinate 8,258 downwards.
TTGCCGTGCGCCCGCTGGCCAATGAGCTCCTTCTCCGAAAGATCCGCCCCGTGCCAGCTCTCCCATTCCGCGCGATCAGGATGATCCCGGTAGTGCTGGTAGACCTCCTCCGGTGCCAGCCTTTCTATCGCCCCGATCAGCGCCTGCCAGCGCTCTCTCCCATCGCGTGCCTGCTCGATGCGCTCCAGCAGTCTCCCCGCCTCGGGATGGGCCGTGGCCTGCTCCAGCAGGGTGTCCAGCAGCCGGTTCTCCGCCGTCTCAAACTGCGTTCGCAGCCGGGCCTTCTCTGGACCGTCCTCCATAGCACCCAGCCGCGCAAAGGCCGATCTCGCCTCCAGGAAAATATCTCGCATTGGCCCCCAGTCCATGGCATATTCTCCTTTCGCTCGTTCGGCTACCTCGTGCAGCGCGATGGCCGCCTCGTGAATGCTCTCGGCATTGGAAGAATGCTCGCTGAACGGCCTGACAGCGCTTATCCCCTGCCGTTCAGCTTGCGTCCAATCATCATCGATCACGCGCCGGCCCGCGATCTCGACTTCCGGTACCTCCGGCATCTCGCCCCGAGTCAGTGCGCGCAGCATATAATTATAAGACCGCTCGGCGGTGTGAACAGCCAGCCGGGTCTCTACGAGAACGCTTCTGTGCGTAGACAGATTTCCTAGACGCTGTATGCTCGTCTCCATCCGCAGCGCTTCCCGCAGCAGCTCCAGCCGGCTTGTGTCATCCCTCTCAAGCAGCGTAGCTAGCTGTCCCACGCTCTCCCGGCACTGTTCCACAAACCCGCGTATCTCCTGGGATGCGTACAGCGCGTTTCCCGCGATCTCCCCCTGCTGCAGCCACGGCAGCAGCTCCCCGATCCGTTGCGCCCGCTCTTCGACATAAACGCGCATCGCGCCCTCTAAGGGCCGCTCAAGCTCGCTCTTCTCGCGCGGGGGGCTATCTGCCGGGTCAGGATGCTCCAGGGCATGCTGAATATTTTCCATGAGAGGGTGAATTATTTTCCGAAAGCCTTCTACCTCTCGCTCATCAAAAGAGCAGCTTTCGCCCATCGCACGCTCGGCAGCGCCGAGCGTGCGATCTATCCCCTGCACCAGTGTACGAGCCTCGTCCCTGCCCATGTAGCCGGGTACATAATAGAACTGGTTGTTCAGCCATTGAACCAGCTCCCCCCCCTCTTTCAGGCCCCTGTATACAGGATCGTTCGCCCTGGACTCCGGGCCGTGAAGATGGAGCGGGTACAGAGCCTCTGGTATCACTGAACTGATCCGTCCGAGGTTGTCCTGAATAGTCTTTATCGCTTGCTCCCCCAGCGGCAGTCCGTCCCCGGATCGCCCACCGTCCCGCTCGCCCTGGCGCGGCCCGTCTCCCTGCTCGCTGGTTGGCTGTTCGCTGAGCGTCTGCTTCCTCAGATCCACCGTTGCTGCGGTGTCGCTGCCCTTCCCATCCTCACCTGTCTCGGTTGTTGGCCGGTAGGGCGAATCCCCTGGTGCTCTGCTCATTGTCTGCTCACCCTATACATGCTGTGCCTTAAACTACTGGGAATGGTCTTTTATGCGTGTGGCCTGGTCTGTCGCTTATCGGGTCCGGGCCTGGTATCATCCATCAGCCTGATCCAGAGCCCCATGAGCAGTGCGAGGTCCCTGGGGGTTACCTCGCTGCCCTCTTCAAAGGGCCTATCCATGCCCCCCTCACTTACGCGGAAGTGCCCGGTCCTGCGATTCGCATCTCCGGTCAAGGGCGGCGAATTCTGAACAAATGACTCGCTCGCGAACACCTCCTCCGGCGGCGCGGGGAGCTTCCCATAAATATTCAGCAGCTGGTTGGCTGTCATCGCATCCCCCAGACGTTTGAATGACGGCACGTTTGTAAGTAGGTCACGCAGCACCTCCCACGATATGCGACCATCTTGCCGTTCGATCTTCCCCTTGATTTCGTCTGGCTCCTGCGCCTTCCAGTACTCGACCGGCTCAGTCTTGCTCAGCGTTACCTCACCCGCGTACACCAGCTTATAATGGATCATCGTGTGCGTGATCTGCTCACCTTCGATATAGCGAGGCAGCAGGGCAAACACGTACCTGTCAGGGGAGGTGTCGCCAGACTCTTTCGCCTCCGCGTAGATGCCAAAAATCATCTCGCCATTGCACTCGTCCACCATCTTCTTGAACTCCGGGCTGTTCATGGCCAGCTTCATCTTCTCCTCGACGTTGAACCGCAGCGCGCGCGCTCCCTCGATGTGAGCCGCCTCCCCCAGCACCGAGATATTGCCCTCCCCATGCTCTTCCCACAGCCTGGGCAGCGCCTGCATCCGTCGCTCGTTCAGATCCTGCAGGCTCGCGACCTCTCCCCCCATCAGCGCTTCATGCATGGCCTGCCGGCTCAGCTGCCGATGAGCCTGGGCCTGCTGGCTATACTCGTCTGGCGGGCGATGCTCGCCCAGCTTCAGCACCAGCTCCTGGAGCGCGATCTGCTTGTCCAGCCGGGCCTGCGGACAGTCCATATCACCAGGATAGTCAGTCTCGCGCTTGTGGTCGAGGATGGCTCCGTGGATCTTAAACAACGACTCGAGCGTGTCTGCGCGCCTCTTCTCTTCGGGTATCGGCTCTGGCTCGTTGGCGCGCCTGGAGATGTCAGGCAGCATGAACACGTAGTGCAGCGGCTTATCCAGCGTCCGATCTTTCCATTCAGCGCGTATCGCGTCCCATCGCTGCTCGCTCAGCTTCTCGCCATGGTGCAGACGCTCCCGCTCCTCGCGACTAAAGAGGCTTGTGTATACATCGTAGGCCTTCGGATCGAGCTGTTCGATCGCCTTCTCTATTGCCTGCCAGCGAGCTCTCCCATCATCAGCACCGTCGATGCTCTGCAGCAGCCCCTCCGCTTGTGGATGCGCCGTTGAGCGCTCCAGCAGGGTGTCCAGCAGCCGGTTCTCCGCCATCTCAAACTGTGCTCGCAGCCCCGCTTTCTCCTTGCTGTCCGGCTCAGCCTGCAGCCGTTCAAAGACCCCCCCGGCCCGCTGGTAGAGGCGCTGCATCATCGACCACTCCATCGGATGCTCCCCCCTCGCTCGTTCCGCGATCTCGTGCAGCGCGCTGGCTGCCTTCTCAATGCGCCAGGCAGTGGAGGTTCCGTCATATATGCCGAGCACCGTCCCCTCTCGGATCTCCCGTGCCGTGTCATTATACCCACGCTCAAATCTGGCTCCCTGTGCCTCGCCCCTACGCAGCGCCCACAGCATAGACTGGTAAGATCCCTCGACTGTGGAGGCTATCGCTCGGATATCTCCATGTATGTTTGCTCCCCAGGATATCTCCTTCAGACGGTCCATCCCCGTCCCCATCCGCAGCGCTTCCCGCAACAACTCCTGGCGGCTCGCACCCCCCTCAAGCATTGTGGACAGGCGCCCCACGCTCTGCTGGCACCGGGCCATGTGCCTGTGCATCTGCTGAGGCGTGGAGGTGGAATAATCCGGTGTAATCCAGTGGATATCCCGCTGCAGCCCTGGCAGCTGCTCCTGCATGTAGCTCAGATGCTTCTCAATGAGGGTGCGCGGCGCGTCCTCCGGCGGCTGGCGCAGTTCGCTCACCTCGTGCGGGGGACGATCCTTCGGGTCATGGTGCTGCAATACCTGTAAGATCTCCAACCGGCATAAGTGGATACCTTTCCAGGTTTCCAATTGTGCCGGTTGCTTGCCATAAGCTATCTCAGGGAGAATAATCCTGGACGCGGATTGGATCTGTTGCATATGCTCGTGTATCTCGCTCCTGCTCACGCTGCCGGGCACGTAAGTGAACCTCTCGATCAGCCATGTGGCCTGCTCACGCGCTGTTTCCAGGTGGCTGATCATGGGACGGTCCTGCCTCATCGGATGGTCCACCGCGAGTCGCCTCAGGATGAAGTCTGCGTAGCTGATGATGCTGTGGAGGTTATTCTTAAGAGCTCCCTCCGCCTGCTCTCCCAGCGGCTGCTCGTCCACTGCGCGCCCATCGCCCCGCTCGCCCGTGTGCGGCCCGTCTCCCTGCTCGCTGGTTGGCTGGTCCCTGAACTCCGGCTTCCTCAGGTCCACCACGTGGTGGGTCTCCTCGCCTGTCTCAGTTGGGTGGGGGGCATCGGTTGTCTGGTGGGGCACGTCCCCCTGTGCTCTGCTCATCGTCTGCTCACCCTACACATGCCGTACCTGGCTAATACGTCATGTGCCACTGAAGTTCCTTTTCAAAATAGCGATTGTGGCAGTATTTTTTTACATGATCGTGGCATCTCTATCCAGGATGCAAAACGACACAAATCATTTTAATAAACATAATACAAACCGTTTTGTGTGTCAAGAAGAACGGGCCCTTGCGGGTGGCCGATGGGGCGGGTGGCCAGCTTGACAGCCGTGTTTTTATGTCACTACAATGGGTACGAATGCCGCAGAGTTAGAGAGTGTTTTTTTGGGAGCGCCTGTTATGTTTCGCCATTTGATTAATCCTAAGGTGAGTGTTTGCGTTATTTTTGTCTCATCCATGTTTATGTCTATTATGGACTCCACAATTGTCAATGTCACGTTACCCACGCTGGTGCGCCAGCTGCATACGTCGAATACGACGATTGAGGCGGTGGTCACGGGGTATGTGGTGAGCCTGGCAGTGGTGATTCCAGCTTCGGGATGGTTGGGGGATCGCTGGGGGACGAAGCGAGTCTTCTTGATCGCGCTGGCGCTCTTTAGTGCCGCGTCTGCCCTGTGCGGCCAGGCGAGGAGCGCGGAGATGCTGATCTGGTTTCGCGTGCTGCAGGGCGCGGCCGGTGGAGCGCTCACGCCAGTCGGGACGGCGATTTTGTACCGCACGTTTCCACCGCAGGAGCGGGTGCAGGTGTCGCGGGTACTGATGATCCCAACGGTGATCGCACCGGCTATGGGCCCGATTCTGGGGGGATTTCTGGTTGATCATTTTACGTGGAACTGGGTATTCTATGTGAATGTGCCGATTGGCGTGGCGGTGTGTATCTTTGGCTTTTTCTTCCTGCAGGAGCATCGCGAGCCTGCCGCCGGGCGCTTTGATATCGCGGGCTTTCTTTCCGCCGGCATTGGGCTGGCTCTGCTGCTCTACGCGCTCGGCGCGGGACCAACCTATGGCTGGGCGACGCCCAATACGCTGGTGAGCGCCGTTGCCGGTATATTGATACTTGTCGCTTTTGTGGCGATAGAGCTGCGGATCAAGGAGCCGATGATTGATCTGCGGCTGCTGCGTGACCGGCTCTTCAGGACGGCCAACCTGGCATCATTTTTCTCGGGCGCGGGCTTTCTGGGGCTGCTGTATACCGCGCCGCTGTTTTTGCAGGAGGGGCGGCATGAGACCGCGCTGATGTCGGGCCTGACGACCTTTCCTGAGGCGGTGGGGGTCATTCTCTCCACGCAGCTGGTGGCCCGTCTTTATCCGCTGGTCGGCCCGCGTCGCCTGATGGGCTGTGGTTTGATCTGCGTGGCGGCTCTGATATCGCTGTTCTGGCTGATGGGCGGTGATACCAGTCTGTGGTGGATGCGGTTGTTGATGTTTCTGGTGGGAGCGGGCATGGCGTTCGCGTTTTTGCCGTCGCAGGCGGCGGGGTTCGCGACGATCTCTTCAGCCGATACGGGCCGGGCTTCGGCGTTAAATAGCGCGCAGAGGCAGCTGGGCGGGGCATTCGGAATTGCGGTATGTGGGAGTATGTTAGGTGTGCTGGGCCAGACGACGCTGAACGCGAGCGGGGTGGAGCAGCCAAACCTGGCCGCGTACCACGTGGCGTTCCTGGCATCGGCGCTGCTGGTGCTGGTGGCGTCGACGATCGCGTTCAGAATTTCGGATCGGGACGCGGCAATTACGATGCAGCGCAGGAAACGCGGCGCGGCAGCGGATACAGAGGGGGTAGAGCCGGCACTGGGGATGGACTAGGGCAGCCCGGCCCGCGATGGGAGCACGAGGGTACGAGATTGGTCGAGCGTGAGAACCAGCCACCCGCGATATGGGCGAATGGCACGAGATCGGTAGGGAGCGGGCCGGCTCACCACCTATCGATCCTGTGCCCTCCATCCGATGTTCATCATATGATCCTCATGCCCTCTGGGAATGTGGGGCCCCCCACAAGGGGGGCCGGCTGACCCTGCGTCGATCCCGTGCCCATTCATCACCCTTCGCGCCTGCCCGGATCGTGGGAGAACGCATACTGATGGCACGTAGTGACCGCTCTGCATGATAACGCCTGGCTGAATGGTTCGTCATATAAGTATGGAGCATATAAACAATAACCATGAATGAGGAAGTATCGCATGGCTGGAGAAACGGATAGAGGCCGAGAGGAAACATCCCCAGAAGGACAGGCACCCGGCGTCTTGCGCGATATCCGGGACGCGGCCCACAGCGACTCGAGCGCGCCACAAAGCGATAAGAGACAACCAGGGAGTTCAGATGCTGGCGAGCAGAGGATAGAGCGCGTTGAGGCTGCACTGGCGGAGCGAGACGAGCGTATGAAAGAATCTCAGGGAAGCTGGAGCCAGGATCATTTTCATGGCTATCATCTCACGAACAATCATGGATTTGCCGTGAAGATTGTTGCGGGCGAGATTAAAAAAGCAGGAGGAATGCTGAGCGAGGAAAGGCTATCTGAGTTCCATGAAGCCAATTGGGAATGGCGGCAGGGCCAGCTTAATGATCGGGAACATAGATACGCCGCAGCCGTAGAGCAGAGTAACGCTGAGATAGAGGCAACACTGGGACTGACCGCTATTCTTGCTGAGCGTGGGACGAACGAAACAGGCCCGGTCGCGGCAGCTCGCTCGGAGTTTGAAAAAGCAAAAGCAGAGTACGAGCAGAAAGATAAAGCCTATCAACAGCTATCGGCAGAGCTGAGAGCTGCGGAAGCCCGGGCCTATGAGGCGATGCGGGAAAATGGAGGAGCAATGACGGGGGAGATCCAGACATATTTCAAGGTTTATGAGGTGTCATGGCACGCGAGAGATCAGGCTATGAGTAAAGGAACCTCACAGGCCGAGGCCGCAAAAGAAGCGATGGGAACAATAAAGACAGACGCGAGTGAGGAAGGGGAACGGAAGACACTGGGGGATATTCTGAAAGAGCTGGCAGGAGCCTGGGATGAGCGCACTGAAGCTCAGAGCAATCTCAGGCAAGCCGAGGCCGACCTCTATCGCGCAGCAGCCCACCAGGCTCAATTGCAAAGCCAGCCAGGGCAGGGCGAGAGAGCCGCTGCAGGGCGCGGTGAACCTGGTGAAGAGAATGACGCATTGCGCGAAATGCTCACCAGAATGGCCACAGACCTGCACACTCTGCTAGAGAATAGAAAAGGACAAATTTGGACTGAAATTCCGCAAATATCATAAACACCATATATACCGATAATAACGTAGTAGCCCGTTATGTATTCTCAAGATACATCCTGGCACACGGGCAACACATGGAAACCCGTAGACTGAGCCCGTCACCCACTGACCCAAACCGAATCCCGATGCAGTGACTCGCTTCAGCGAGAGCCCGATAGGCCTCCCACCGAACCCTGCAAACCTGCCCTTCCCTCCCCACGCTCATATTCCTCATTATTTTCTGAAACGTCATTACGGCGTCCACGGCGATTTATCGGCGTGGATGGTTCGCCGACCACCCGCACCCGTAGGCTCACCCTCTCACTTCCTGACCCCACCTTTCCCTGCCTCCCTCGTGCCCCTCGGAACTGTAGGGGCCCTCCCTTGTGGGGGGCCGGCTCACCCCGCGTCGATCTCGTGCCCATCCGTCACCCTCGTAGCTGTCCGGCCATGTCCTGCTCTCACCTTACCCAACATGTAGGGCCACCCCTCGCGGGTGACCGGCCCGCCCGGCTGACCCTCCTCCTCACTTGCCCACAAGCATACAAGCAGCTATAATAAACGCCAATCGCACCGAATACACACCAGGAGGCACGTGCCCCATGAACCCGTTTCACGGAACCGATCGGCCCCACGACCCTCCGCAGCATCCTTCGTCCACGGATGCCTCCGGCCTGCGCCACCTGTCCGCCGACCTCTCCCCTGTCGTTGATCACCCTCACGCTGATGAACATCCTTCACCACACGTCGATCTCCCCAACGCCGTCGATCATCCCACGACTCCCCCATCCTCCACAGAAACCAGATCACAACCTCGTCAAGATACTGGCTTTACGATACCCATCGACGTTATAGCTGAAAATGGAGAGTGGACCTCCAATGTAAAGAAACAGTGGGACGGCTTCCGTCTTGAGCGCGTCGAGGAACGCAG
>JAFMRP010000738.1 GCA_017354095.1 Ktedonobacteraceae bacterium | reverse complement strand
ATTGGCGTGGGGGTCATGTTATTGATCGTACTCAGTGGGGGGACGTGGATGCTTGTCCGTTCCGGGCTGTTCACCCACGCGGCCGATGCCAATCCAAACTGTACCCTGATTGTGCCGGTCAATCCGCTCAGCGCGCGGGGTCTGGCAACACCATTTCAACTGGTGGCTACCGATCCCGGGCAAGGGCCGTGCAATGAAGCCAATCCCGACCAATCAGCCTTTGTAGAGGGAGCTGTGCTGGACCCTGCTACGGGGAAAATTTCGATTTACAATCCGCTGGTGATTGATAGAGGTACGCAGCCAGCGGCAGCGCCGGTTGTGCCGCAATTGCCACGGAATGCGGTTGTCGCGCTCTGGTTTGGCTATAATGGCGATAACCTGGCATTGAGATCCGCCCGCAACACGAACAGCCTGAGGGATGGCAGGTGTGTTAACGGCGTCAGGGGTTCTATCTTCGGTCAATACAGTTACTGCAACGCTCCGGCATTCTTCGCGGCGGCCAACAAGGCTATCGCAGCGGGTAAAATCACGCCGCCACCGTTGGGAACGGCGAAAGACGGCATGCCCTGTCCGACCGTACGCGATTTCTCCGTGGTTGACCAGGACCAGAGCGATAATGTGCCTACCGAGTATCTACTGACTGCTGATGGCAAGACGGCGCAGGTGACAGCCGCCAACACGGCCAAGCTGCAGAATGCGCAAATACTCACGAATGGTAGCGATAACCGGCTGCTGGACATCGGCATTGACGGAGCGCTGGGTTGTACGCCCTGGATGGCGCCCAATCTGGCGGATCCGGCACAGATGTTGCCCGCGCTGCCACTGAACGAACTGCAGGCAGCAGCGCACCAGGGCCAGCCGGTCGCGCTTGTGCCCGCAGGTGATCCGATGGTGCTGGTCGATGGCAAGTTGAATTTAGATAAACTCAACGCCTACCGTGCTGGAGTGAACATGGCCCCGGTTAACAGTTTCAGGCAGGCGGATACCAGGACCTATTGCACGCAGATGCTCACCATCGCGCCAAAGCGTTTCCAGCTTGACGAGCAGCTCACCAGGGCACGGCCATCACCGGATCCAGCAACGGGTAATAATCTCTTCACGTTCCTGGCGGCGCGCTTCAACGATGCTGTCGGTCCTGATAATCTGAATTGTGAAAAGCTGGTGAACCAGAAGAGCCCGATCACGATTACCACTGATGAGAATGGGGTGGCGATTGACGCCAAGATCAATCTCGGTGGTAATGGAGGAGCCGATGACAAGCCGATTAATTGTACGGTGAACGGCAACCAGGTCGCGGGCTGCGCGGGCACGACCACGATTAATGGGCAACAGTGTACCTTTGCCTTTGACAAGAATGCCAACCAGGTAAATATCAATTGCCAGCAAGGCGACCAGGGTGGCAACCAGACCGCCCCAGGCGGTACGCCTCAACCCACACCAGGTGGTGACCAGGCCAATCCGCAGCCTACGCCAGGTGGTGACCAGGCTAATCCGCAGCCTACCCAGGGTGCGAATTAGCTTGCCAGTACAATCGCGCGATACTTTATGGGAAAAAGAGGCAGAGGGCGACGGGCAACCTCAAGGGCCCTCGCCTCCTTATTCCGACCACCAACGACGCTAGCGCGTCTACGAACGGCGTTCGTCAGGTGGTCGGAGCAGTAGCACCCGCCCTCTCCCCGCCCCTTGCCCCTACAGGTCCGGGGCGTGTTGCCGGATTTATTGACAAGGGTGAAAAAAGATGGCATCCATAAAATGGATGCCATCTTTTTTGCGTTTTTTTATTGCTGATCAGGCTTCTGCTTCGATACCGAGCTCGCGCTCCGCTTCGGCGATCAATTCGGCGATGGAGGGGCGATCAGGGAACTCGGTCAGGATGCTGACCGAGCGTCGGGTGCGCGTATCGTGGCCAAATTTGACGTAGCCATCGATCAGTGCAAAAAGGGTATGATCGCGGCCGACGCCAACGTGCTTGCCGGGCCGGATCTTTGTGCCGCGCTGGCGTACGATGATGCTGCCAGCACTAACCAGCTGGCCATCGTAGCGCTTTACGCCGAGCATTTTAGGATTACTATCGCGCCCATTGCGGGAGCTACCCATACCTTTTTTATGTGCCATGGTTTATTCCTCCGAACTGCTTTCAGCTTCCGTCGCTTTCGGGGCGCGGCGGCGGCGAGTTTTCTTTTCAGGGGCTGGTGCTGCCGTCTCTTCAGCGGGAGCGCTAGCAACGGGAGCGGGTTCGCTCTCCTGTGGTTCGGCCTGAGCAGTTTTGCTGGTGGCCAGGGTTTTGCCCTGTGAAATGATCTCGTCGATCGTCAGGACCGTCAGCTCCTGGCGATGGCCACGGCGATGGCGATAGCGTTTTTTGGGCTTGTATTTGAAGACAATAACTTTTTTGCCGCGTTTCTGGCCCACCACGGTTGCCAGCACCTTCGCGCCCTCGACGAAGGGGGAGCCAATCAGGGAAGTGCCATCACCTGAGATGAGCAGAACCTCGTTGATTTCGATCTGTGAGCCATCCTCAACGGAGAGGCGATTGACCTCAAGCTGCTCGCCTACGGCCACTTTGTATTGTCTTCCACCACTTTTTACAATTGCGTACATGCTGTCTGTTTTCTCCTTAAGATATCGCAGCCCACACTTGATGTCCAGAGGATACGTGGGAGGCATGGGTGGAGCGCCGTCCGTACAGTTCCAATAACCTGGATCGATGGGCATACTGTAGCCACGCTATGATAGCAGTCCCGGCAAGACTTTGTCAATATGGGCATACCCGGCTCTCGTGGAAGTCGGGGGAACGGGCAAAAACGAGGAAATGGATAAATTAGGGACATTTGATATTGACGAACGACCGTTCCGTCGGCTATGCTGTAGATTGGTTGTATTTTTTGAACTATCCGCTTTTAAATCTGCATAACACTCAATGATACTTTATCCGTAATCAGGGGTATGAAAATTATAGGTATGGTGGAAGAGCCTCGAACATGGCGAGAGCAGCTTAAACGCATTATCAGTAATGCCAGCGAACGGCAGAGAATCGCTGATGCCATAGGTATCAATCCTGCCACGCTGGTGCGTTGGGCTAAGGGAACGATCAAGCCGCGTCTCGACAGCCTGCTGCAGTTGTTGGAGAATGTGCCACCGCACTATACGTTTTCGCTCAGTAAGCTGATAGTAGAAGAATATCCGCAATATACCTCAGCTATCGAGACGCGCATCAGGAAGGCGGCTCCGGCGATTCCGTCCGCCTTTTATACGCGTGTGCTCAATACCTATACGAGCAGTCATCCTTATTTGCGGGATGGGGTATTACGTACGATGATTCTGCAGCAGGTGCTTGCGCATCTTGCCCCGATGCAGCAGGATCTGATTATATCGCTGGCCCAGTGCATGCCGCCTGTGGGTGGGGAGCGCTGGGTGCGCAGTCTGCGCCTGGTCGCGGGGCGTTCAACGCGCTACTGGCAAAGGTTTATGGAAAACCGCGTGCTTTTTATGGGGGCGGAGTCGCCGGTTGGCCAGGCAGTGAGGACAGGGCGGCAGCATTCCAAGCCAGACCAGCACGAACTGGAGTGGATCTATTCCTGTTATGATGTTTCCAGCCCCGGAAGTTTCGTTGCTACCCCTATATTGCGTGATCAGCGTTCCGCCGGTTGTCTTTACCTGTTTAGCCCGGAAATGGACTTTTTCAGGCCGGATCATTTGCAGCTGATCCAATCTTACAC
>JAFMRP010000737.1 GCA_017354095.1 Ktedonobacteraceae bacterium | reverse complement strand
CAGCTGCGAGAGCGGATCGGCAAGAATGGGATAGCCCAGCAGCTGCGCCAGGCGCGTCAGGGGCCGCGCCAGCTCTGGCTCACAGCCCGGCCCGGCAACGATCAGGCCACGCGGCGCCTCCCGCAACTGATCGGCCAGCCGTGCCAGAGCAGCGGAGGAGGTCCGGCCACGCGGCGCGTCATCCACGGCGATATAGGGTGCGTTAGCAGGCCGTCCATTCCAGGCAATAGCATCGCGCTGTTCGAGGAGTGGTAACGGCTGATCGGCCTGCGGATCGGGGGTCAGGGGTTCGCGGAAAGGGAAATTGAGATGCACCGGCCCGGCAGGTGCGGCCAGCGTCAGAGTTGCCGCCCGGCAGGCCAGGGTACGAATGTAGCGCAGCGCGCCATTGCTGGCCTCTGGCAGCGCAACGTCCACAAACCATTTGACATGCGTGCCATACAGCCGGTTCTGGTCAATAGCCTGGGGAGCGCCACAATCACGCAGTTCGTGTGGCCGATCGGCCGTCAGCACCAGCAGCGGTATACGCGCCAGGTTGGCCTCTACCACAGCCGGCAGAAAATTCGCCGCCGCCGTGCCGGAGGAGCAGAGCAGCGCGACCGGCTTGCGCAGCCGCTTCGCCATTCCCAGAGCAAAAAAGGCCGCTGAGCGCTCGTCTACATGCATCCAGACGCGTATCGCGGATTGCTCCGCCAGGCAGAGCGCCAGGGGCGTCGAGCGCGAGCCGGGACAGACAACAGCATTGCGTACTCCCGCTCGCTGTAGCTCATCAACGAACGCGCCCACATAGGCATACAAAGGATTGCGCGCGTACGACAACATCATTTTGCGATCTCACAATCTTCTCCGCCCAGGCCGCGCAGCATCACCTGCAACTTCCAGCAGGACTCCGCGTACTCGCCCTCCGGGTTCGAACCTGCGACAATACCACAACCGGCAAACAGCGTTGCTTTATTACCCTCCACCAGCGCCGAGCGCAGAGCCACCGCGAACTCACCGTTGCCCTGCGCGTCCACCCAGCCAACCGGCCCGGCATACCAGCCTCGATCAAGCTGCTCATGAGCGCGAATGGCCTCCAGCGCCGCCTGACGCGGCAGACCTCCCACGGCCGGTGTCGGATGCAGCACTTCCAGGGCTTCCAGCACCGAGCGCCCCGGCAATAATTCGCCAAAGATCGGCGTCTCCAGGTGCTGGATATTCTTCAATCGCAGCAGGTGAGGCGCGTCCGCGACCCACACTTTTGAGCAGAGATCCGCCAGGGCGGTGCGAATCAGCGACACGACAAACTCGTGCTCCTGCCTGTTCTTGGCGCTGCTGAGCAGTTCCGCACCCAACCGCTGATCCTCTTCTTCCGTAGCGCCGCGCGGATACGATCCGGCCAGCGCCATCGTACGCAACTGCCCATCACGGGCATAAATCAGCCGCTCAGGTGTAGCGCCGACAAAGTAGCGCCCACCACGCTGAAAGGCGAATACATACGCGCCAGAATAGCTCTCGCGCAGCCGCGTCAGCGTCTCTTCGATCTCAAATGGCGCCTCAGGCTGCGTTACCTCCACACTGCGCGCCAGCACTACCTTCTCATAGGCTCCGCCACGAATGGCCTCGACAGCGTGCGCGATGGTCCGCTGCCACTCCTCAGGAGGCTGTATATCCCGCGCCACCAGCCGGCCCTGCCCTTTCGCGCCTGCTTCATGCTCAACGCCTGCCCGCTGCTCCGTGTTACTCTCGTGCGTTCGCAAACGTGCCAGCAGTGATTCCGCCTCTTGCGCATGCGTCTCCACGTCACATCCCGGCTCCAGCAGCGCGCTGATCGTCAGAGATGCCTTCTGCGCCCGCTGCTGGTAGAGCAGACGCGGCAGGATCAGCAGCCCTTCTGGAAAGCCCTCCCACAGCGCTGTCTGCTCAGGCAGTGCATCAAAGGCAAAGCCGCCCACCAGCACCGGCCCACTATTCTTATCGACACTGTCCTCACTCCCGATGACCGCTCGCTGGCACAAAGTCCGCCACGCGGCTGTCGCCTCCGCGAAGCGCTCCTGACCGGTCGTTTCGTTGGCTGTCACTACGCCCAGTCCCACCAGCGCGCTGCCCTGATCCGGTAGTTCCCAGAAGCAGCAATCGCCCAGGTGCAGGCGTGTAAAAGTGCTCCATACCTGCAAGGCGTCGCGCGGCTGCACCGCGATGGTGTAGCAGACCAGGACCGGTCGTTGTTCGTCAGTGGCCCGCGCCGCCGCCTGATGCCACAGGGCTATCAGTCGCCTGCGCTCATACCCTACAGGCCATGCGCCGCCAGCAAACCGCGCCGACGACGTGGTGGTAAACATAGTATCCATTCATTTCACCCACAAAAATGTAACCACTAGCTTCTTCATATTCATATTTAAATGCAAAAAGGCCAGTCGTAACAACCTCAAGCCCTGACAGGTACTTTTCCCAAATAAAAAAAAGCGCGCCACTTCACTCCCGACATGCAGGATTGAACCGGCGAGACAGCATCGGCACGATGGGAAATAAAACAACCAAGCACTATCCGTGTAGTATTATAACACAGGCTCGCGAACTGCCTGGGGACAGGCACAGATCTTCCACAGAAGTTCACTGCAAGGAACCATGGCCATGCTCCAGATACAGCTGATGGCCTGTCAAATGTAATTTGAAATGGAGGAGGGAAAAACCATTTTATTCATAGAGGGCAGCAATCTGCCGGACCTGAGCACAAATGGCTTCACGAAGCTCCAGCGGCTCTAAGACTTCCAGGAGATCTCCAACACCCATGACAACTGTACGCGCATGAAGAAGAGAACTAAAGGTCAGCGAAATAAGACGCCATCCCTGCTCGTCGCCAACCGGCTCTTCTCTCATCGAGGCTTGTACCACTTCATCTGCTATCTCGAAGAGCCTCTGGCTTCCCTCTGGTGCTAGACGAAGACGAACAACATAGGGGGTATAACCCGCTTCAAGGGTGCGATTCCATGTTTCCCAGTACGCCCGCACGTCGAAATCTCGCGGGCGCTGACTGGTTTCCGGCAGAATCCGGGCCGCGCCCACGCGCGAAACGCGGAATATCCGAATCTGGCCAGCAACCGCGCCAATCATATACCAGACCGTGGATTTTGCCACAAATCCGTATGGATCAATGATACGCTGGCGGATCTGGCCATCGTGGCGCCTGTATTCGACTTCCACTTTCTGACCGAGCCAGAGCGCCTCGTTCAACAGAGGAAGAAACGGCACGGGCTCTTTTGTCCAGAGCCAGCCTGTAGAATCCAGGTAGATTGAGCGTTTCACGGTGTCTATGTCTCCCTGCCAATGTGGCGAGAGCACGGCTTCGAGCTTGAGCAACGCTACTTCCAGAGCCGATCCCAGGCCCAGTTCATGAAGAGGCCCGGCTGATTGCGATGGGACCAGTGCGCGCACTTCAGACTGCGTGAGCCCCGTCAGGCGCGTCTGATACCGTTCGATTAGTGAATACCCTCCTCCTGTCCCGGCTTCCGCATAGACTGGAATACCTGCCTGGCTGAGAGCCTGAAGATCTCGATAGATAGTCCGCTCCGAAACCTCCAGCCGTTCTGCCAGTTCTTGCGCAGTCAGGCGACCCCGCGCCTGGAGCAGCAACAAAATGGTCAATAAGCGATCGGCTCTCATCTCCATTCTCCTCTGGCTTCCCCGGATGTTCAGTTCAGTTTACCATCTTCCACACTCCCTGACAAAAGATGTCAGTGAG
>JAFMRP010000736.1 GCA_017354095.1 Ktedonobacteraceae bacterium | reverse complement strand
CAAGACCCAGTTGAAAGCGGCCTCCTGACAGGAGATCGAGGGTAGCTACCTGTTGTGCAAGCAGAGCGGGATTGCGGAAATCGTTGCAAAAGACGTGGCTCCCGATGTGCAGGGAAGTATGCTCAGCGACGGCCGTCAGGCCGACGATCGGATCAAAATTGATCCAGGTATGGTCTGGGACCAGGAAGGTAGAGTAGCCCAGATCTTCCGCCTTGTGTGCTTTATCGAGCCACTCCTGGCGCGTCTGGAGGTGATCAACGGCAACACTGAAACGAAAAGGACGGGGAGAAGCGGAGTGATGCTCCATGAAGGGGAACCTCCTCAAATTTCTATCTAGCAGGTAAGTATATCTATCTCTACTACGTTGCATGCAGTTTAAGGTTGGATATAGTGCGTATGTGGTGTAATTGGGTGGGACATACGAGATGAGAGAAGGGTGTGGTTTGGGGGATGAGAGTGGATCATAAGGTTTCAGAAAGCATCAAGGGAGATGGATGTTGAGGAGCAGGGTTATGGGAAGGGGAAACTGGCCACCCGCATGGAGTTTTACCAATGATGATGGTCCAAGGGTGATGGACGGCACGAAGGTCGGCAGGGCGCGAGCCGGCTGTCCTTGGTATTCCGAGCACCAACGCCGCTACGCGTCTACCTGCGGTCAGGTGCTCGGAAAGGAATCACCCGCAAGGGGTGGCCTTACATGTCCGGTGGGCAGGCGGGAGATGGATTGCGATGAGTTTTTAACATTCGGGATAGCGGTTCTTGTTATTGTTCGTCTGGTATCTTGACGCGATGGAGTTTGACAAAGTTGGTGCGTGCCCGGCTGGCCACGGGCAATCCTCCCATAATCACCACATACTCTCCCTGTTGAATCAGGTCATCTTCCAGCAACCGTTGTTCAACCACATCGATCAGGTCTTCGGTGGTGCCTCGCATCTGAATGCAGTGAGGCCACACGCCCCACCAGAGAGCGAGCTGGCGCCGTACTTGCTCCGAGGGAGTATAGGCCAGGATAGGAACGCGTGGACGATCTTTAGAGATCAGATGAGCTGAGTTGCCAGAGCGGGTAAAGACGACAATCGCCTTAACGCTCGCCTCTTCTGAGAGTGCGCGGGCCGCGTGACTCACCGCGCGAGCCTGTGTGAGCCGTGGATGCCGGGGCTGCTGAGCGGTTCTACTTCCGGCTTCAGTTTCCAGAGCAATGCGTACCATCATCTGGACGGCCTCGATTGGATACGCTCCTGTAGCGGTTTCGGCGCTCAACATGACCGAATCGGTCTTATCGAGCACGGCATTCGATACATCGTTCACTTCCGCTCTCGTGGGGCGAGGATTGGTGACCATTGATTCAAGCATCTGGGTCGCGGTAATGACGGGTAGTCCTAAATCGTTGCACCGGGCGATGATATGTTTTTGGATAAGCGGCACCTTTTCGGGGGGCATCTCAACTCCCAGGTCGCCGCGTGCGATCATCACGCCATCGGTTACCTCAAGGATATCATCCAGGCGTGCGATGGCCTCGGGCTTCTCTAACTTGGCGATAAGAGGGATCGGGAGTGGTTTTTTCTTGTAGTCCTTATTCTGCTCCAGTTGTAGTGCGCGAATATATTGTTTTGCTTCAAGGATATCCTCTGGCTTACGTACAAAGCTGAGCGCCACATAATCAACGCCGTGCCTGACGCCAAAGCGGAGATCATCCCGATCTTTCTCCGTGAGAGCGGGGGCGCTGACGGCCACGCCCGGCAGGTTAATGCCCTTATGTTCTCCCAAATCGCCCCCATGCACCACCAGGCAGCGCACATCGGTTTCATTTTTGTCCAGCACGCTTAGCTCTAGCAGACCGTCATTGAGCAGGATACGATCACCGGGCTTCACATCGTGGGGCAGTTGTTTATAGGTTGTAGAGATCATCTCCGAAGATCCCTGGATATCGCGGGTCGTGATGACCACCTGCGCATTATCCATTAGCGTTACCGGTTTTTTGCCTTCTAATGTGCCGGTGCGAATCTTCGGGCCTTGTAAGTCCTGTAAGATAGCGATAGGGCAGCCGAGGCGCTCAGAGATAGTGCGTATACGCTCAATGACGGCGGCGTGTTCCCCTTGTGCTCCATGTGAAAAATTGAGGCGTGCAACATTCATGCCGGCTCGCATCAATTGTTCGAGGCGTTGTTCACTGCTGGTGGCCGGGCCGATGGTGCAGACGATCTTCGTTCGACGCATATGGCGGTCCTCGCTTCATAGCTCTTGATAGTTAGAGTATCTGGTGCCTGTCTCGATCATTGTAACATACGTGGGCCGGGCAGTTCAGCCCGGCCAGTACGTCGATCTGAGGGAAGAGGATTGTCTCATAGGTTTGGATCTACCAGGCTAATGTTTTTCAAATTCAGGTCGATATATGTGAATAGACGTGTGGTGTCATGGGTGAAGGAAGATATCGTAGAGCGTCTATTGTAGTTGTCAATTCGGTTACAACCAGGGCAGGATGTAGTTGTAGAAGGAGAGGAAAATGAAATTCTCTGCTATTGCAAAGCGCACTAGCCGTTTGATATTAGCGATCGTTGTGGCATGGCTATTTGTCGTTGGAGCGGCGCTGCCAGCATCGGCGATGGGTGCACAAAGCACGACCTCTTTAACGAGGGCAGATCAACAGTATTCTGCGGCTGACGCTCGTCGTCCACATTGCCAGCATCAAGGTCAGGGTCAAGGCCAAGGTCAGTGGCAGGGTCAAGGCCAAGGTCAGTGGCAGGGTCAAGGCCAGTGGCAGCGCTAAGAATATGAAATATGTCCTTTCGATGAGATCTACAACGCCAGGCTGGGGTGCAATCGTCTGACGTTGTGGGTATCGCTGATGAATTAGCCAGTATTGCCGGAGCCTACCTCGAGGCGTATCGGTCTTTGGGGTGGGCTCCGCTCTATTATGTATCAGCTTTTTAGAATGGGAATGCCCTGGTACGTCGATCCTGAGGGAAGAGAATTGTCTTACAGGTTGGATCTACCAGGTTAATGTTTTTTAATTCGGGTCGATATATGTGAATTGATGTGTGGTGTTATGGATGAGGGAAGATATCGTAGAGCTTCTATAGTAGCTGCCAATTTAGTAGCAACTTAAAAGCAGGGATGTGGTTGTAGAAGGAGGGGAAAATGAAGTTCTCCGCTGTTACAAAGTGCATCAGCCGCCTGATATTAGCGATCGTTGTGGCATGGGTATTCGCCGTTGGAGTGGCGCTGCCGGCATCGGCGATGGGTGCTCAGGCTGCGCGAGGCGCAACTGCTTTAACGAAGGCGGATCAGCAGTATCCTGTGTCTGACGCCCGTCGTCCACATCGCCAGCGTCAGAATCAGGAGCAGTGCCAGGGTCAAGAACAGGGACAGAGTCAAGGACAAAGCCAGTGTCAGAGACAGCGTCAAAGCCAGGGACAGGGACAAGGCCAGCGGCAAAGTCAGAGTCAGCGGCAAAGCCAGGGTCAGGGTCAAGGTCAGGGACAGCGGCAGAGTCAAAGCCAGATGCAGAGCCAGAGTCAGGGACAGGGACGGCGTCAAGGTCAGACTCAGAACCAGAGCCAAAGCCAGAGCCAAAGCCAGAGCCAGAGTCAAGGCCAGGGACAGGGACAAGGCCAGCGGCAAAGTCAGAGTCAGCGGCAAAGCCAGAGTCAGGGTCAAGGCCAGGGACAGCGGCAGAGTCAAAGCCAGATGCAGAGCCAGAGTCAGGGACAGGGACGGCGTCAAG
>JAFMRP010000735.1 GCA_017354095.1 Ktedonobacteraceae bacterium | reverse complement strand
ACTTGGAATAGTCTTCGCCCTGTTCTTTTTTCTTTTTCCCATTTTCGATGTCCTTCAACGCAGCCAGCGGATGGCACTGCTTCCTGACACCTTGCAAGGCCGCGTCAATAGTGTCTACCGGCTTTTTGGCTTGGGTAGCCGTCCTGTGAGTATGGCGCTGACCGGGCTCCTGCTCCAGAATGGTGGGACGACGCTCACCATCCTGCTCATGGCAGGTGGTCTGATGCTCAACGCCCTCTCAGCCACGCTGAATCCGCACCTGCGTAGGACTGGAACTGCACCATCACCGCAGCATAAATCGCTCCAGTCCATCTCGCGGTGAGCCCTTAACCTCGTTTGAGGGCGAGGACCACTTCGGTATCGCCGGGCCAGTCCCAGAAAAGACCCTCGGGAGATCGTGCCTTCAGCAGCTCCCGCACCTCGTTGGCGAATGCCTCGACACGGTCACCGAAGAGGTGCGGCGCGGAAGAAGACAGGGAGAAATAGCCGGACAAGACGCTTTCGCTATCCCGCACGAGATCAGGGATACCGGGGGCAAAGATCACCCGTGGCGTACCGAACCGGGTACGAACAAGGGCGTCTTCGAAGCGGTGGGTTCGAACCGGCGCGATGCCCTGGCCCGCTCGCCTGGTTGACCCGAGATACTTCTGCACCAATGCCTTGATCTCTGCGTGCGGTATCGGCGGTGGCCCGGGGCTCGGCGGAACGGCTCGCCCCTCGACCGTATGTACGATGAGGACTAAGGCGCCGCCCGGCTCCAGCATGTCGTACACCGCCTCGGCGACACGAACTTCATCCGTCCACCAGAACGACTGGCCGAAGGTGACCACTCGGTACGGTCCCGGAGCCGCCCCGGGAAGATCCTCGGCCTGGGCCTGGACCCAGGTGATATTCGTGATGCCCTGCTCCTGCGCAGCCCGACGGCCCTCGGCAATCATCTCCGGGTCGGGATCAAGGCCGACAGCTTCCTCGAACAGGTGAGCAAGTCGTATGGTGAGGATGCCGGGGCCGCACCCAACATCGAGGAGCCTCCCGCGCCCATCCAGATCAAGCTCCTCAGTGAAAAGAGCCTCCAGTCGCGGCGAGTAGGCGGGTCTACCATACCGGTAGTGAACAGCCGCACCACGATAGATCGAAGGGTCGTATCGCACCATCAAACCTCCAACGGTTTGTCAATCTCTCGATGAGGAACGCAATTTACCTATGTAGAAAAAAAGTATACCTGATGGGAAACGGTTTTTCCAGACATCGCATTGTCAATCCACCCTTCAGTTAACTTCCCAGGTGAGACTGATACAGCCTCCTCTGGACAAACCACTCCTCCCCTGGCATACTGAGTTGTAGGAGCCATACATTGCATCCTTCATCCCCTCAAACAAGGAAAAATATTGTGGCACATGGACAACTCATGGGAATCCGTCGGCAAACCTCGTCACCTGCTGACCCAACCAAATCCCGGTGCAGTGACTCGCTTATGACCTTTCAGCATGTATGGGCGTCCACGAGCAACGCCTGGAAACCCGTCGGCAAACCTCGTTACCTGCTGACACAACCGAATCCCGGCGCAGCCGCCCGCTTTAGCGGGGACCCGTAGGCTCCCCACCGGACCCTGCATGCCTTTCCTCGCCTCCATCTGCCCACCGGACATGTAAGGCCACCCCTTGCGGGTGGCCGGGGGCCTCGGCTGGCCGGGGGATGAAAAAAAACAACTAGGAGAACAAACAGCGTAATGCATGAACCACCTGTCATCGACAAGAAACGCCTGCAAGCCTGTTTACAGGACCAGTATGACCTGGTCGCCGCGACGATCGAGTACCTTCCCCTGGGACATGACTACAACGCCGGAGTGTACCGTGTGATAAGCATGCAGGACAGAGCATACTTGTTCAAAGCAACCACTCGCACGCTCTACGAACCCGCTTGCCTTGTCCCCGCCTACCTGCAAGATCAGGGGATCACATCCATCGTGGCGCCCGTCCCTACCACGAGCGGCGCTTTGTGGACACAGTTTGAAGAATGGACAATGATTCTCTACCCCTGGATCGATGGGGAGTGCAGCCTGACCGGCGTGACCCATGCCCAGTGGAAAGAAGTAGGCAGCATCTTCCAGCGTATTCACCAGGTCAGCTTGCCTCCTGAGGGCTTTGCATCACTGCGCAAAGAGCACTTCGATCTGGCGGAGTATACCCAATGGATACACACCTTTGAAACACAACATCTCCACGACCTGAGCCATGCCAGCGCCTCACAGCGCGCCTTTCGTTCCTCCTGGAGGGAACGCCAGCCGGCGATCCACCGGGCGATAACCACGCTAGAACAACTGGCAAAGATCCTTCAGTCGCGAACCCTCCCCCTCGTCACCTGTCATGCAGACCTGCATGCCCGAAACCTGATTCGTGACCCTTCCGGCCACGTGTTTGTGATCGACTGGGATGAAGTGATGTTGGCCCCCAAAGAACGCGACTTCATCTTCCTCAGGAAGCCACATGCAGAAGCGTTTTTTCAAGGATACACCGATACGGAGGTGGATTGGAGCCTGCTCACCTACTACCTCTGGGAACGAGTCGCGCAAGATCTAATCTACCTGGCCGACAACGTGTGTTTTCGGGATGATTGGACCGAAGAAACACGAGCTCAGGTTACACAGACGTTTCATGAGTCCCTGGGGCCGGGTGGAAACAATCTTCGTGCCGCCTCCGAGGCAAGCGCCTATCTGGCCAGCCTCTCCTCACCATCTCCACTCCAACCCCCTTTTCTTTCTCAGGTCTGACCTGCGATGAACTTTCACCATGTATCCTGGTATAAGGACAACAAAAGGGAACCCGCAGGCTCCCCACCTAACCCTACACGCCTTCCCTCATCTCCCTCTCGCCCTTCGGATATGTAAGGCCATCCCCTTGCGGGTGGCCGGATCGCCGCCTGCCATCCCACCTGTCTTAACACCCACATCCCCTCCTATTTTCTGAAACCTCCTCAACAGATTCAAGCTCCTTCGAAAAATTCACCAAATTATCGTTACATTTTAAGCAATTATGTGTTATACTTTGCAATTATCACAAAATATTATCATTATTTTGACTATATTCACCATATAAAACAGGAGAAATTGCTATGTCAGAGACAGAGCGTGGAACAATGGTGGCTGATCGTTCGCCGCGCCATCTGGCGCATAGACGTGGAGACTACGGGGTAGACGCTCCTGCGGTCCCGGTCGTCCTTGGAAGCATTGGCGTCCTCTTGCTCATTCCGGGCGTGCTTTTGACCTGGGTTGTACCTCAACCTCTACCTCTCCTCCTGCTTGGTATCATTCTTCTCGTCTGCGGCATTTTTATGCTGCTCTGCGCTGCTGGTTACTTGTACAGTACGCGCATAGGAAAATTTCAAGTCTGGGCTGAGATTCTGACGCAGCTGCACCTGCATGGTGACGAGCACGTTCTGGACCTGGGCTGTGGACGTGGTGCGGTCTTACTCATGGTCGCCAGTCTTTTGCCCAGGGGTCGGGCCAGTGGTATCGACCTCTGGAAAACGGTCGATCAGTCCGGCAATGCCCTGTCGACCACACAACGGAACGCGGAACGAGAGGGGGTTACCGAACGCGTTGCGCTTTACACGGCTGATATGCAGCACTTACCCTTTCCTGAGAACAGCTTTGACCTCTTGCTCTCCAGCCTGGCTATTCATAATATTCCTTCTGCGGCTGGCCGCGAGAAAGCCCTGGCCGAGGCTGT
>JAFMRP010000734.1 GCA_017354095.1 Ktedonobacteraceae bacterium | reverse complement strand
AAAATTGGGCATGTCTTTGTGTTGGGATTGAGCAATGCGATGTCTCTGGCGCTGAGGGAAAAGCGGTTTTTTGCATCCTGCAGATAGGTAGTATTCTGAGCAAAGAAAGCAAAATCGGCGTTTCTGATGGCTGAATGTTTCGAGCTGGCTATTGTCAGCAGGCAGAAGCTGTATCTGCTATCTACGTCGGGAAAGAGTTTTTCTCTATTTTCGAAACTATACAGGGATGCCAACGATTGTGTTTCCATTAGATTCTGGAAAAAGAACTTGTTTGTATCATCTGTCGCAATCCCTGAAGGCACAATGCAGCCCATTCGTCCTGTGCTGTTCACAATTGAGCACATATTCTCGGCGAAGATGGAGTAGGTGTTGACGTCGCCACGACCACAGAGGGGGTAGCGAGCGCTGTGGCGGATGAGGTGGCTTTCGCCCTCAGCTTCGCGTTGGTCTTCGGCGAAGGCCGCGTACAGGCCGGGATCTTCGGTGGACAGGGCGGCGATCATGCGGCGGCGCCGGGCGGCGTTGGGGGCCTCGGCGATGACGGGACGGCGCGTGGCGAACCATTCTTTTTCCTGGATTTTGATGCGCTCCCATGGCGGGTTGCCCAGTATCACGTCAAACCCGCCGGCCTGGTAGCGTTGCAGATTCAACTTCAATAAAGGAAATGCAATGATCTCAGGTGTATCGAACAGCGGATTGGCACGCCGCAGGACCGCTTTGATCCGCGCCATCAGTTCGCCCGGATCAAACGGTTTGACCACGTAATCATCCGTTCCCAGGTCGAATCCTTTCAGTTTATCGGAGCGTTCGCCTTTGGCGGTCAACATGATCAGAGGTGTTTTCTCGAACCTCCTGATTTCCTGGCACACTTCCCAGCCGTCCATTTCAGGCAGCATGATATCCAGAAGGACCAGATCAGGAGGACGCTCAGCAAACCGTGCTAATCCTGTCATGCCATCGTTGGCAACGGTGACACTATACCCGTTTTTTACAGCGTATAAGGTGATCAACTCACCAATATCAGGATCATCTTCAATGAGAAGAATGTTTACCTGCTGGTTCATGCATCTATCTTCTCCTTCGTTGACATCGAGCATAGCATCTTTTGATGAACAGAAAGTGAACATCGGAACAAACTGTTCGCTCTCACGAAGAGAGCGAACAGTGCTGAGGATGACTAGGAACTGACCGAAACGCCCAGTTTCATCCCAGCCTCATAGTGGCCAGTCACATAGCAGGCAAACTCGGGATGAGAACCAGCAGCAGAAGAGGGAAAGGTGTAATCGAGCGTCACGGTTTGATTGGGAGCAATGTTTTGCACTTTTGCTAGCGCCATCTTGTCCATATCTTCCATGGGCATACCACCCATCATACTGCCCTCAGACTTTGGCATGATCATAAATTCATGGGCGGTCTTTCCCCGGTTCGTCACCGTAAAATGGTAGGTCGTCCCGGGTGAGAAGGTGGTGAGAGAGGCGTCAATTTTGAAGTCGGTTTCTGTCACCTGAACTGTGGTAGGCGTTCCTCCAGGAGCATTTCCTGTCGTCGTACCACATGCCGCAAGGGCAAGGAGCAACGAGAAGGTACTCACCACCAAGAATAATCGCTGTTTCATGCTTGCTCTCCTTTTCCTCTTATCAGATCTGTCATGATGGCCCACCGCCCGATGCGTCATCTCGCGGCGTTCCAACTCGAGCTATTTCATCGACAAGCTTGCCATCTTCAATGTTGCGGGCGTCTGTTCTGCGAAACCAGATGACCAGTACGGTGACGCTCCAGAAGACCGTGTTGGGTGAGCAGCCGTGCTTGGATACGCTCTGTCACATCGCTAGCCCTCACGCATTGGCGAGGTCGTCTTCCTGCATATTGGCATCCTCTTATCGACGAGGCCTGGCGCATCCATCATGATCCTCACAAGCCATCATTTCACGAGGGCAAAAAGAGAAGCGTTCACTACTCTTATGTGAGGTTTTGTTCCGAACGCCCAGCAGAATGTGCCCCGAGCAGAATGACGTCGAGACACGCCCTCTCGACGTCAACAAACATCTGGGCATGATTTCCTTCCGCTACAAAAGGTTGAGCGGCTTCCCTGACGTTCGAGGCGTCGGCTGCGCTCCTTTGGCGACGGTATAGCCTACCTCGTCAAGGGCCGACTCGATCTGTTCCATCGAGACTTGGTTGGGATCATAGCTCAGGCTCACCCTTTTCGTTGCGATATCGGTTGCTACAGACGTCACACCAGTAAGCGCGCCTAGCGTGCCATCGATCGTCTTGACACAGTGGTCACAACTCACATCGGGAACCGAAAGCGTAATTGCTTGAACGTTTGCCATACCTCTCTCCTTGGTGATTGTTCTAGCGGTTGCCTGCCAGGTTATACAATTGCACGAGTTCCTCAATGACGGCCTCGCCTTTTCCGCTGGCAATGCCTTCCGGGACACAGGTATGCAAGTGACTTTCCACCAGAAGCGCTTCTAACTTCTCAATGGCCTTGCGTACGGCGTAGGTCTGGCGCAAGATATCGACGCAATACTTGTCGTCTTCAATCATCTTGCGAATCCCTCCTAAATGTCCTTCAATGTAATTGAGTCGCTTGAGCACCTCTTGCTTGTCTGCTTGCACCTGTGTCCTCCTTATTTCTTACTATACCCCCTGGGTAGGGGTTTAGCATTAGTATAGCACAGATTCTCACAAGAGACAAATAAGGACATGAATCACCCCCACTTCATGGCTTAGTTCTCCATATTGACAACAGACAATGCGAGAAGCTATACTAGCTATACCCATACCGGGGGGGTGTGGGTAAGATACCTTTATACTAGAGAGAAAGAGATGAGAGGAAATACCATGGCCACTGATGCCACACATACATCGAGAGAAGCCGTACCACCAACCGAGCACCTTGAGGAGGAAGTTCACGAGACCCATCACGCAGTTTTTGCATTGGAGGGCATGAGCTGTGCCTCTTGCGCGATGCGCATTGAGAAGGGACTCAACAAAGTGCCGGGGGTGATGGAGGCCCAGGTCAATTTCGCGACCGAACAAGCGATGGTCACGTATGATCCGGCGTCTACGGGACTGGATCAGATGGTCCACAAGGTGGAGGCCGTCGGGTACAAGGCGATTCCTGTGCAGGTGCCACCTCCCGCCTCGTCAGCGCCTGCTGCTCCACAACAAGCACAGACGGTGCTTGCCATCGAGGGGATGACCTGTGCCTCCTGTGCGATGCGTGTTGAGAAAGGACTCAAGAAGGTACCAGGGGTGCTTGATGCCCAGGTGAACCTGGCGACAGAGAAAGCGACAGTGACCTACAATGCTGCCCAGATCGATGTGCCTCGGATGATCCAGAAAGTGGAAGCGATTGGCTATGGGGCACACCAGATGGAAGCCATCCCCTCTCCCACCACTTCGACACCCCCTTCAGATTCTCCGATCGCTGAGATGCCAAATGAAGATGAAGCGAGCCAACGCAAGCGGCGAGCCCTCGTGCGCAAGCGCAACCTGCTCATTGTGGGCGTCATGCTCTCCCTGCCGATCATGCTGTTGAGTATGTTCTTTATGAACCGGTTTTCTGGAGAGAACGTGCTGTTGCTGGTGCTGACGACGCCGGTGTGGGCGGTGGTTGGTTGGGAGTTTCATCGCGGAGCCCTCAAGGCCCTGCGGCATGGCAGCGCGAATATGGATACGCTGGTCTCGATGGGTTCGACTGCTGCCTACGGACTGAGTCTCG
>JAFMRP010000117.1 GCA_017354095.1 Ktedonobacteraceae bacterium | reverse complement strand
TACTCAGGCCGCCGTCTTTGCCTGGCAACAGGGCCTGATGCGCCGCTCATCATGACCAGGGATTCTGGCTCAAGACTGGCCGGAGCCCATGATCATTAGTATCGCGGCTATCTGGTAGGTAGAACAAACGCTGTGCGCCTCGACTGGTAGCAGCATAACTACACCATGCGCCTCCACGCAGCACACGAAGCGGCGCCCGTCCAGGCCAGCTCCGGTCAGGTCCTTGTGGATCTGATATACTGGAGAGGCTAAAGTATCCTTGGGAAGGAGCATCATGGCGCGAGAGCGTGTTGTCCAGCAGCTGGCAAACGTGATTGCCGTACTTCATCACACTCATCCACTTCGCGTAGCCATCGATGGGATCGACGCGGCAGGCAAAACGACGCTGGCAAATGAACTGGCTCCCCTCATTGAGGAAAATGGGTATATAGTGATTCGTGCTTCCATCGATGATTTTCACCGGCCTCGTGCCGAACGCTATCGGCAAGGACCGGTTTCTCCCCAGGGCTACTACGAAGATGCGTTCGACTATACCGCCCTCCAGAAAGCTCTCCTGCAACCTCTTGGGCCAATGGGGAATGGATGCTATCGCCGGGCCATATTCGATTATCGCACCGATTCTCCCCTGCCCACGAGAGAGGAGCACGCACCGCTCAATGCTGTGCTGCTTTTGGATGGCGTATTCCTGCTTCGTCCTGAGCTAGCTTCCCTATGGGACTACCGGATCTTTGTCCATGTGGACTTCGAGGTCGCGCTGCAGAGGGCGCTGGAGAGAGATCGATCACTTTTTGGCGATGCCGAGACCATACAAACGCGATACCAGCAGCGCTATATCCCTGGCCAGCGGCTCTACTTTCAACAGGCCCATCCGCAGGAACGGGCAGATGTGATTGTTGACAACAATGATCCCGCCTCTCCGCGTTTACGTTTCCCGTGACCGGAGCGGCATCACCGCTATTTTACTGCCTCCTGTTTAGGTGCAATTCAGAAAAGATTGGCGTAAGGAGCATATTGCATGTGGTTGATCGCGATGAAAGGTTTTGCCGGAAGTGGAAAAAGCACGCTGGGTCGTGCTCTCAGTAAGCAGCTTGGCTGGCCAGTGATAGACAAAGATGATATCAGAGATCTCCTGGATAGCCACGCGCAAGCTGCGGGGCCGCTGGCCTATGAGATCATGTTCAACATTGCTCGTCGCCAGCTTTTACAGGGACTCAACGTAATCTGTGATAGCCCCCTCACCGGGACTATCTCATACGAGCATGCTCAGGCCATTGCGATAGAAACGCACGCTTCTCTGGCTGTCCTTGAATGCGTTTGTTCTGACGAGTCACTCTGGAAACAACGTATCGATGGCCGTAAGGCCCTCCAGCTTCCAGCGCATCATCAAACGGATTGGGACACGTTCCGGGTGTTTCTCCATCAACCACATCTTCAGGAGCAGTACCCGATTACCCACCCGCATCTCGTTATAGACACCGCTCAGCCGCTTCACACGTGCCTTGATTCGGTCAACGTATGGTTAGAACATCTTCAGCAACCCTCTCACGTAGGAGTCAGGATCGACAAGGCATGTGAGACAACGTAGCCGGCTCTGAAGATCGTTATAGAATGTGCCAGAAAAGCAATTCTTAGCCGAGCGTACTTTTGTGTGCTCTTTCATGAAAGCGAGGATGCCATTTGTGTCATTAAGTGCTCATGTGGTTGTGATCAAAAACGGAGAGATCCTGCTCATCCAGCGCGAAGATTTCAAGGTGTGGGTTTTGCCCGGTGGGCAGGTTGAGAAAGGCGAGTCTGTGGCTCAAGCGGCAGTTCGCGAGGTTGCTGAGGAGACTGGCATCGAGGTTGTGCTGACTGGACTACTAGGAATTTATTCGATGCCCTACTGGATCGGCGATCCCCATAACGTGGTATTTGCTGCAAGGCCAGTTGGTGGCATATTGCGGCCTCAACAGGGAGAGGCCGATGATGTTGGCTATTTTAGCGCCGATAGGCCTCCCGAGCGTCTGCCCTGGTGGCATTGTCAACCGATCCATGACGCGATTTCTGGCGTGAGGGGCAGTGCGGTATGGCAACAAGACGTACGCTGGCCTGCCGACTGGATGTCGGCGCAGGAGGCGTTTGCCTTGCGCGACCAGGGAGCGCTGCCAGAGTCGTTGATCCGCGCAAGTTGGGAAGTATGGTGTCGTGAGCCGCAGCCCGGTGAGCAGTGGCGAGAAATTGAAGAAGAGTGAGTGACAACAATAGAAAACATCAGGAGTCGAGCAGGGGGGTAAAGGGCATGGATAGGATTCTTCCCACCATGAGCCATAACCTAAATACGGCACATGGATAGGATCGTGACTCAGCCGGGTCACAGCGAGATTGCAAGCTCGACTCCCTATTATCAGTGTACCCTCTCCTCCAACAAGCTGACGATGTTTTCATGAAACAGCACAAAAAGCGGGCTCATCATGTGAGCCCGCTTGTTTTTGAGAAAGCTTTGCCTAGATTCTCCACCTTTTGCCCAGGCGCGGTATGAACAGGAAGGCGATCAGCATGCCGGCGATTAAACCACCAATATGGGCCGTCAGGGCGATGTTGCTGCCGGGTACCGCTCCTATGATGATGTTCAACGCGATCCAGAAGAGCCACTGGCTGATGGCACCTCTGCCATAGACGCCCAAAGCACGGCGATTGACGATGTAGAACACGCCAAGCGCGCCAAAGATTCCGAAGATGGCTCCCGACGCTCCAACCGCTACACCGGTCGGATCGGTGAACAGGAAGAGCAGGCCGCCCGCGATACCGGACAAAAAGTAGATTGCCAGGTAGCGCATCGGGCCATACAGCACCTCGACCGTGCGCCCCACAAAGTAGAGCGAGAGCATATTCAATCCAATATGGAAAATGTCAACGTGCAGGAACATGCCTGTGAAGACGCGCCAATACTCTCCATGGAACACGAGTGGGTTTGCCTGTGCTCCATCGATTTGTATCTCGGGGAACAGATTCGACAGGATGAAGATGATTACGTTGAGCGCGATCAGAATGTTGGTGATCATCCCTGGATATCGACTCAAGAAGAAGCGCGTACGTACCATCTGGCGTTGAAAGCCGTTGGGGCGCGACCATGCAGGCACTGGTTCTCGCTCAGATTGCGCATTCCTGGCGAGATCCTCACGAGCCATCTGCTGTTGTTGCTGGGCGGCTGATGGCTGTGCGTAGGGCGACATATAGGCTGCGCGTGGTTCTCGCTTGACCACTGGTGGGAAGCTGTTTTCAAAGCGCCCTCCGTAGGAGAGACGGGCGGCGCGGGCGCGAGCAAGATTGGCGTCGTAGTCCTGGCCGAGCGAGCGCAACAAATGTGCGCGCAAAGCATGTGCATAGGCTATGCCCGGCTCAACCTGAATCACGTCGTTGACCAGTTCTAGCGCCTGCTCGTAGTCCTGATTGAGTAGATCAAGTAACGCCCGGGCGAGTTTGCTTTCAGTGCCATCTTCCTGCTGCAAGCGCAATACGTCGTTGCAGGCCAACCGCACCACGTCGTAGTCTCCCAGTGCCAGGTTGGCCTCGGCAAGCCCCAGGCGCACCATCGGGTTATCTGGTTCTATCTGCGCACCATGAGCATAGGCAATAGCTGCTTCGCGTCCCTGTCCTCCGGCCAGCGCCTGTTTTCCCTGATCCAGATAGGTTTGTACATCTGTCTGTGCTTCCACAGGTTCTCCTCCATATTATAGGGGCACCACTCTCTCCCGGACACCCGTCCCTGCATGGAGATGGAGCGTGTTGAGGAAAATATCCCCACCAATTCGGCGCTCTGAAGAAAGTGCTTTCAGCACGCTTTTATCAACGGTGGTTTCCCTCATTCGACAATTTGTAATCTATGAAAACGAACAAATATGATAAAAATCGAGCGTATTCACATACCTGAAAAGCAGTACGTATGCGGGATGCATGTGGCAGGTGGAGCGAATATCATTACTATTATCAACACATGTGCCATGATGGCTATTCCATCATCCCCGGAAGCCTGCCGTAAAGCAATTCATCTATATCATTTACGTTCAGGGTACTCTGAATGTTGTTATTCGCTCGTGTCCGGCTTCTGACAGCTCTCTATTTGATGGTACTAGAGCTGATTATAGCATAGCTGTCGACCTTTACTTTCTACCTGCAGTGTCCGGACAAAGTCTCGCGGAAATCGAGGGATAGAACAATGAGGAAGCGCGAAAACGAAACTTTCCGGTAAGCTCGCTACGTATTAAAAGAGGCGCTGTCTCTGGGTAGATAGCGCGTCTCGCGAGATTGATATCCAGAACGATGGCTATATAGAGTACAGGAAGGAATAAACTATGCTGATACTTGCCGATGAAATTACTATTCAGATTGGTGGCAATATCTGGCACGTTGGACTGAACTTTGTCGTCTACCTGCTGGTGGCCGGGATCGTTGGTCTGATCGCCGAGTACATCGTAGGCTGGCGTATCCCCTTTGGGATTATTGGCGCCGTTATCGCGGCCCTTGTTGGCATCTGGCTGATGACGCAGGTTATCGTCATTACCGGCGTGGGCGACATCATGCTGTTTGGTGTCCCACTGGTTCGAGCTTTGATTGGCGCGATACTCTTCGTCACCATCTGGCATATGCTCACCTATGGCCTTACCAGGCGGCACTATCGAACTGCATAGCGTCATGCAGCAGTTTTCGGTCCCGCGGTTCTGCGGGACTTTTTCTTTTTTTCCTGTCTGTTGCGATTGAGCTGTTTTGTTGAATGGTGTAAAATGAATAGCCAGTTTTGTGAGGTGGCAAGGAAAAAGCCTTCGCATACTCTAGAGGCCACGGGAGATCTTTTAAGTATTGTTTCTTATGCGTTATAATGAATTTGAATGATTTTAGAATTTTAGCGGGAGGCATCGTATGCAAGCTGCGAGGAAGGTTGCGCTTGGGGCCATAATATTCCTTATCATATTGATTGTGGGTATCATCGTTGCCGGGGTCTTCGGTGTGCTCCTGTCTACGCTCTATATCTTCCTGATGTTGCTGGCCGCGCTGATGATTATTGCAACGATTTTCCAGGTATATTCGATCTTTTCTCTGATTCGAACGATTCTTCTGGTGCGTGATGAGATGCAGCCCCTGGTGGCCTCGGTGCAGGATACAGTGGGGATTGTGAAAGATACGGCGAAGACAGCGGGTCAGACGGTGACTACAGTTGGCGCTACCGCACGGCTGGCAAAAGAGTTCGCGCTTGCACCGAGCGTTCGTGTTGTGGCCGGCCTGGTCGCCACTCAGCAGATGCTGAGGGTCTTCTTTGGCCAGGGGCGAACGCGTAGCCGTGCGCAGGAACGGCGCAAGCAACAGATGGCTGCAGCGGAGGCGGCTAGAGGAGAAGACTGATGAACCTCATAGTGCTTGATGTATATCCAGTGCCGCAGTGGATAGAGGTGGGGGGACAGGTAGCCGCCATTGTGATCCTGCTGTTTCTCTCGATCTTTGTCCTGCTTTCCGTTGCGCTGAACCTGGTGATGGCCTTCCTGTTTGCCTGGCTGCGCGGGAAATCTGAGGTGATTAAGAAGATACGCCCCCGTGTTGTGGCGGTCAACGAGGCCAGCGAATCTGCTATGAAGGGTGTGCCGCCTGCGGAGGATGAGGGTGCGGCTATAAAAGTCGCTGCCGCGATCCCGGTAAACGTGCGCAAGGCTGATGAGAAGGTAGAGCAGGTGAGTGGGCGTGTAGCCGACGCGGTCATCGAATTTCGCGCTCGCACCGTGCAGGCAAAGACTATCGTGAAAGCGTTCCTCATGCCTGGTCTGCTGGTACGTGAGCGCCGGCCGCATGGTCAAGATCTCGCTTCTAAGAGTCCCGGCTATCGCGAGCTAATGCAAGAGAGCTCGCCTGAGGAGCCGGTTGAGCCGCCAGCCAGTGAGGGCTATGAGCAGACTGTTCCATCCGGCCAGCTAAAACATGCGTCTTCTCGCTGAATATATACATGCTTTTGGGCGTTTCCAGCGCAACGCCCGGCTCTATCTCATTAGCAACGCGCTTAGCGGCGTTACCATTGGCATCGTACTGGTGCTCTATAACCTCTATCTTGCCTCATTGGGCTATAGCACAGACCTGATTGGCCTGGTACTCTTTGTTGCGACACTGGGCGCGGCGCTGGCTATTTTCCCTGCCGGGGTTTGCGTGGATCTGTTTGGGGGCAAGTTTATTCTGATCTGGGCCAGCGTACTGATTGGTTTTGCCGGAGCCGGCCAGTTTCTTCTGCGCGACCCGCTGCCTCTGCTGGTCAGCTCCTTCCTGGTTGGCGTAGGCGGCGCTTTTGTGCTGGTGGTCAACGCACCTTTCCTGACAGCCAACAGCACTCCCGCCGAGCGTCCTCAGCTTTTTAGCCTGAATATCGTCCTCCTCCTGGTAACCACTGTGCTGGGGGAATTCATCGGCGGGGCGCTGCCCGTCTGGCTGCGCAACTGGCCTCTGGCCATGGCTCCGCTGCCTGAGCCATTAAGTAATGTGCTGATCAACCAGCCCCTGGCACGATCGTACCAGCTTGCCCTCCTTATCGCTGGCATTATCTCTGCGCCGAGCTTTATTCCGCTTTTTATGATGAGCGATGATCGCCCGGTCAGATCTGCGCGTACGGGCGGGACGCCTTCTATAGCGCTGCGTGAAAATGCACGGACCGTGCTGGCTCGTGTGCGTGTATTTTCCCCGGCGCAGGTGATTGGCTGGCTGACCAGTCCACTGGCCGCGCTGATTGCTGTGCAGGCGCTGATCGGCCTGGGGGCTGGTCTCTTCATCCCCTACTTCAACCTGTATTTTGTGCAGCATCTGGGCGCTTCCTCGGCTCTCTTTGGCGTGATTGATGGACTGGCGAATGCGCTCAATGCTCTGCTGACACTGCTGGCACCTTTGCTGGCGCTGCGCATTGGTAAGATAAACGCTATAGCTCTGACGCGGCTGCTGAGCATACCACTGATGCTGATCATCGGGCTGGTCAGCTGGTTACCACTGATTGCGCTGCTCTATCCTTTGCGCCAGGGAGCAATGGATATGACCGAGGGTCTTTTGCAGGTCTATTCTATGGAGGTGGTGCAGAAGCAGCATCGCGGCCTGGCGAACAGCAGCTATCAGACGGCAAGACAGGTCACGGTAGCGCTCAGCACGCCGCTGGGTGGCCTGATCATCGCACGTGCGGGCTTTTCGCCTGTGTTTATCATCGCGGCAATTCTGTATCTGCTGGCGATAGGGCTGTTCTGGGGCCGTTTCAGTGGCAGGAGGGCAGGAGAGGAAGTAGAGAGGCGCTCGAACGAAGAAGCCGGTGTGTTAAGCAGGTCAGAGTAGCGGTAAAAGCAAGGCACATGCCGTGGCAGCGATGGTTATCGCTGGCGGCATGCGCTTTTACTATGCCTCTTCTGGTTTAATAAAGAATTTGATGAAGAGAATGGTGAGCTCGTAGAGACACGACATCGCTACGCCCAGGATAATCGGGCTATAGGGGTCCGCGCCCGGCATAATGAATGCCGCCGCGAGCCACATGCCGATGTGTGCTACAGAGCGCTTCTTTTTCAGTGTGTCGACCGTGATCAACTCGATCCTGGCCAGAAAAGTCAGCACAAGAGGTAGTTCAAAGATTACGCCGAAGGCGAGCAGGAAGAAAGCTACGAAGTGGAAGTAGCTGCCAGCCGTGATCAGCTCATTGAAACTGCTTGAAGCAAAGCTGACCAGCCACTCGACCGGGTAACGCAGTACAAAGAAGCCGAGCGAGATGCCCGCGACAAAGAGCGCGATGCCCAGTAGAATGAAAGGCACAGCATGCTTCTTCTCGCGCTCATACAGGCCGGGCGAGATAAAGGCCCAGGTCTGATAGAGCGTGACTGGCAGCGCAATGATGAAGCCGGCGGCCAGAGAGACCAGCAGCGTTACTGTGAAACCCTCGCCAATACCTGTTACCGTCAGGCCATGACCAGGGCCGCCAAACTGATTAGCCAACTTCGGCAGCGGGCTCTGCAAGAATTGCATGATCGGCTCGCGGAAGATGAAGGCGACGATAGCGCCTACCGCGATGGCGAGCAGCGATTTGATGATGCGCCAGCGCAGCTCTTCCAGATGCTCGACCAGGGTCATACCCTCAGTCTCTTCTTCCTCTTCGAGTATAGTATCCTGTGCTGACATCTGGTCTTGGTCTATGTTACCAGTTGCCATGAATATTCTCCAGCACGGTGATGGGGACCTGCACTACTACTCGACTTTGGCTTCGCTATTTTTGGCCTGGAAGTCGCTGGCTTTCAACTCTTCGCCTGTGACTTCGCTGGCGCTGGTGTTTTTGGGGATAGCGTTATAGGTTGTGGGCTTTGCTTCCTCTGGCTCTTTGTTGTTGCCGGTCAGCCCATCCATGCCTTTTTTGAATTCTTTGATGCTTTTGCCGATAGCTGAACCCATCTCAGGCAGTTTTTTCGGGCCAAAGATGAGCAAGGCGATGGCAAGAATAACAACGATTTCCCAACCATGTCCAAACATGAGATTTGTCCTTTCCGTTTCTGGCATCCGCCACTGTTATGATACTACATTTCTTATAGTTGTGTCACAGCTGTTTGCGCAGCCTTGTTTTTTTATGAGTGTGCCGGCTGTGAGGCATCCGGGCCCATGATAGCGTTGACGCTCTCCAGAGCGACGCTAAGGAGGCCCAGCCCGGCTGATCCGATGGCCACCAGTCGAACCGCGCGTCTACGACTGAGCCGATACTCGCGTATGCGAGTGGCGACCTGCTGTTGCCGGCGCAATTCCTGTTTGTCCTGGTATGCTCCCCTCAGGAGGCGCTGTTCCAGGGCGGGTGGCGTGGGCGCCGCGCTGCCATAATGGCGTAACAGCAACGTTTCAATCGAATCGTTATGCATAACTGCTCCGTATAGCAGGAGGCTGTGTGGTCAGACGCAGCTGCTGCGCTGACAATGGTTGGTCAGGGGTTTCCCTCTCCTCCTGCCGGCTCTGAAGTGGAGAATGTACTGGTTCAACCAGTTCTTCGCCGTTTTCATAAGCGTAAAGACGTTGAAATTGTTTGCGGGCGCGAGCCAGGCGCTGGCGAACTGCTGCCTCGTTGAGATGCAGTGTGGCGGCTATTTCCGCCGTTGAAAGCCCGCCGATAATGGAGAGCAAGAGGCAGAGGCGCAGGTTTTCTGGCAAGCGGACCAGTGTGCGCTGTACTGCGTCCTGCTCGGCGATCAGTTCAGCCGGGTCATCCTGCTCCACGGCGCCGTAGCCTGCTGGCTGCACCGGCAGGGCTTTGA
The DNA here is from genome assembly GCA_017354095.1 of Ktedonobacteraceae bacterium. Classification (GTDB taxonomy): domain Bacteria; phylum Chloroflexota; class Ktedonobacteria; order Ktedonobacterales; family Ktedonobacteraceae; genus Bu33. The sequence continues at coordinate 291 of JAFMRP010000117.1, read as the reverse complement.
TCTCAGCTTCTTGCTGCCGTTTCCCTTCGGGATCTTGCTGCTTCCCCTCGTGCATATGCGAGAAGGGGATGAAGCTAAAGATGTTGCGGCGTCGGCGCTGCATGCGCACGGTATTGAGCGCGATGCGCAGCAGCCATGCTTTGGCGTGAAAGCGCTCTCCACTCACTGCTTGAGCGGCAGCGAGACCTTTGAAAGCCTGGTGGAAGGTATCCTGGGTAAGATCCTGGCTTTCCTCCCAATCGCCGGTCAGACCATAAATGGTATGGAAGACCAGCCGGCTGTATTCTTGAA
>JAFMRP010000116.1 GCA_017354095.1 Ktedonobacteraceae bacterium | reverse complement strand
AAATCCGCTCAGACTGATCGCCTCCCACACACGATGCCAGGAAGCTGTCCCTCTGACGAGGTAGGGAAGTCATACACGTATCCCGTGGGCAGAGCCAATTTCTGGCGGGATGCGTCACATCATGCGTCACTGAGTTCCCCGCCACGATTTGCTTCCAATCTCGGAAAAAGCTAGAGCCTTTTTGCACGCGGGGGCTTTCCGCGCTCGATCAGGTACTGATCGAATTCGGTGAGTGTCCGCACTCCATGGTGTAAGACGGCATCATAAATATCTGTACTGGCCACTTCGACCCGGTAAGCGGGAAGTTGATACCACACATCCTTGATCCGAAGAATCGTGAGACGGGTTTCTGGAGTAAGCCCTTGCTGTTGAACTAAGCCAGCAGGTCACCCTTGCTGACTCGTCTTCAGAACCGTGCTTGAAGATTTCCCTTCACACGGCTCCTCAACTACTTGGCGTGTTTTCATGCGTACCAGTTCTACAGCTTCCATCTTTTGCTGTTTTTAGGTCGTGGCAATGCCGATGTAGGAGTTGCTGATTTGTTTTGTTCTCCGTCCCTCCAAGGGATTTAGGTATAATGTGGTCTATTTCCAGCAAATCCCCATCTTTGAAGTATAATCCACACCAGGGACATTTGCCATGCTGTCTCTTGAGAAGAGTTCCTATGGCTTTTGTCGTTTCTGGATGTTCTCCTCTTCTTGTTCCCCAATATATCCAGTCGCCATCATATGGGCTTCTATTTCCCTGCACTTTCGTGTGTCTTCGTATTGGCATTTTTGCGTGTTTCCAAAGACGATATTTGTTGTCTTTCGTCGCAAATATCCATCCTTCTGTTTCAATGAGCCAATATTTGTCACTTATCCAGTGGAGGTTTTTCTTTGAATGCCGACTGTTTGCCCAGGCTCTGAGTTTTTGGTGCAGTAGATGATCTGCGGTTGTGAAGGTTTCCTTGCTTACTTGTGTCGAGTAGTACCTTGCCCATCCCATGACAACAGGGTTGAGCTTAGCTATCAGTGCCTGTTGTGGCGCTGCTTTGTGGTTGTCGATAATTTTCCCTAGACGTTGCAGGTGAAGCTTCACTTTCTCTTTGCTTGGGGTGATGTGGGGTTTGAAACCAAGTGGTTCTCCGCTGGCCAGTTTTCCTGAGCGGTTTTTTCCTACTGGATATTGCCGCACATGGAATCCCAGGAAGTCAAAACCCACGTTTCCCTCGTACTCTTCCAGGGTGTGTGTGAGTTTTGTTTTACTTGGTTTCAGTTCTAATCCCATGTTTTTAAGCCATTCCGTCATTGCCTCTTTGCATCCTTTGATGACTTCAATATCAGGATGGAGAATTACTAGGTCATCTGCGTATCTAATGAGCACAGGCGCTTTTGTTCTCTTGCACTTCCCATTGATTCGTGGGTTTCTCGTTGGGAACTTTTCCTGAATGTAGGTTTCCATGCCGTGTAAGGCTATATTAGCCAGCAGCGGCGATATCGTTCCCCCTTGAGGGGTACCTTCTTCAGTCGGGAAGAGTTCTTTTCCGTCCATTACTCCCGCTTTGAGCCATGCTTTTATTTGGCGTCGGTATGTTGGGGCGGTTTTGAGTTTGTTGAGCAATGCGGTATGGTTTATGCGGTCGAAGCATTTTGCGATGTCTGCATCCAGTACGTATTTCGTCTTGGATCGGATCTCGTTGAAAATGGCGTCAATCGCATCGTGACATGAGCGTCCTGGTCGGAAACCATAGCTGTTCGATTCAAAATGGGCCTCCCATTCTGGTTCTAACGCTAATTTTACTAATGTTTGCAGTGCTCTATCTCGGATCGTGGGGATTCCTAGAGGACGTTTCTCCTCCTTTCCAGGTTTGGGTATCCATACCCTTCTTGTTGGTTGGGCTTTCCCCTCTAGTTTTAGGACGCTTACCAGGAGTACTCTCGCTTGGGGGGTGAGAATTTTCATTCCATCCACTCCAGCGGTTTTCTTCCCTTGATTGTCTTGCGTGACCCGTCTTACTGCAATACATTTCGCTGACCAGGATTTGGTGAGGAGTCTTTGTAGTTTGTGGACTGTCTTGACGTCTCCACGTTGACTGGCTTGGTAAATCCGCTTTTGCAGCTTAAACGTTCTCCGCTCGATTTTCTTCCAGGGGAGTTCGTTCCATCCATACATCGGTTTTTCTTCCGTGTTCATGGCTTCTTGTCTGCTACTCATAGCTTTACCTTCCAAGTAGTCGTGTCTCTGTCTGCGTATCCCCTTCATTACGTCGGGGCTTTTGCTTGGGAGACAATCCCTTCCTCCCATTGCTTGCGCTGGCTGCTTCTCAGGTAATCGACCATTTCTGAGAGCAATGGAAGGCTTCCCACGTTCCTGATTTCCGTTTTCTGTCAGTTTTAGGACCTCTCTATCTGCCGGAGATGTTCGGGTACTCATTGAGAACGATCGACTTCTCAATCTTTCAGACTCTCTACCGAAGATTCTGCTTATCTCATCCCCTTTTGGGCGAGCCTGTTACTCCGAGTAGGCTCGTTCACGATGACGACAGTTCAAGTGAGAGTTCGTCTCCTATCCATGACTGACTGTGCTAGATGGGATTCTCAGTCGGATTCCGAGTTACCACCGTGATTCCCTGCTTTACCTGAGTACCTTGCCAGTGTATTCAAGTAAGGGACTCGCTGTCACTCTTGTACCTAGAGGGGTGGAATTGTCAACTAGGACTCACCACCACGGAAATCAAGTTGTCAAGGTTTTACCCTTGCGACCGTCCTTGAGCTTTTGCTCATTTAGGTCAACGTGTCACACCGATAGCATCGTGGAGCAGGGCAGCCGCCACGGCGCTATCGCTGCCGCCGTTCGCCATCACCATCCCGGCCACTTCCATAAGGTGGCTGAGATAGGGTCTCCACGGGATGATCGACGCTTTCCGTTTCTGCGTGGCATGGATTTCGGATGCGAGAAGAAATGCACGAGTTACTAATGGTTGCATTCATACCCCCTTTGCCCGGCTAAATGTAATACTTTTCTATTACATAATCAATTATAATAGATTTCTATTACATTTTCAAGGGGCAAGAGCTCAATACGCCTCATGGGCACGAGCCTGTCGAATAGCCTGTTGTAGCACTTCGCACTCTTGCTGATATGATTCTTCGGGATTGCTTTTGCGCCAGGTTGCTGGTTTGGAAGCCAGCAATGTAAAAATGGCCAGAGTGCAAGCCAGGGCCTCATCCTCTGTCAGGCCAGCCAGGCGTGAATAGCGTTCAACTACCGTATTAAAGACATCTTCATCCCGGTCATACAGAAACTCCAGCGCAGCATAATAGATCACGCGGCACATCACGTATTGAAGGTGCAGCAGATACTTCTCGCCGCGCCTCACCGCCTCCTCAGTCACCGCGAACTCGCTCACTTTGCGCAGCAGATCCAGCTGGATAGCGCCGCGTTCTTTGATGGCATCCTCGCCGCGCCGTTTCTGGGCGAGTTGAATAGCGATTTTCTCTATCGCGACCAGGAAATTATCGTGCTTTGGATACTCAGACAGGAACAGCTTTTTGATCTCCTGGGGATCGACCTTATCGAACTGGCTAATCATCCAGCGGGCAACCTTCTTAATATTATCTTTAGTGGGCTTAATGTGGATTGACTCCAGCAGTGCTCCGATCCTGGTTGCCTCAGCCTTGGTCAGGCGATAGGAGCCCTGTATATCACTACCGGGTTTGCGGTTATAATCGTGTTTTGTCTCTACCTGCATCGGCTCTCTCTCCTTCTCACAACAACATGTCTGAGAGCATTCTAGCATATCTCATACCTATTGCCACGTTGATCAGCGACATGCAGCAGGCCGAAGCGTATTAAATGACGCCACTAATAGAGTCCATGCCGCCACAGGTACAGATAGTAGATCCGCAGCACGACGGGAGTTGGCAACAGTGCCAGTGGTGGCAGTATCTGCTTGAGCACCGCCAGGTGATCGTAGTCTCCGCGCTGTCTGTAGATCAGCCCATCGCGCAAGACAAAGTGGCTGACGCCCTCCACATGGAAGGGGCGTGCCAGCCAGGGCAGGCCCAGGAGACGGGGACCACGCCCGGCAAGCGTCCAGGGTACGTTGGCTTGCGTCTCATCCATGCTGGCCCGGCTGAGATGGGGGGTGTAGATGTTCGAGGGCATACTGTTAAAACGCAGGTCAAACCAGCGCTCGATCTCTAGCCGGCCACGGCGTGGGCGACGCATTCCCGAATCGAACAGCTCGGCATCTTCACTATAGAGCGACACGATCCGCCGCAGATCACGTGTGTTAAATGACTCAATCCAGGCGCTGACGGGCAGGCGCAGCGATGACATAGCTTGATCCCTCCTCTTCCATTTCTGTAAAGCACTGTACCACCCCAGGATCCAACAGGACACTTAGGACAATCAGGACACTTTTGAGGGGCAGACAGAGTGATCGTTGTAGCTTTGTTAGGCGACGCTGGTTTCTTGCAGCAACAAATGTTACCCTCATCAGTATAAGTATAGAGGTAGTCGAGCACCCATCTTTATGGTTAGCACAAAACATATATGATGCGCAATGCTCATAACTCCACAACGCTCACCGTGTTAAAATACTGATATTATGTGACACGCTAGAAAGCGCGAAGCTGAGGGGGTCTTCCATTGAGCACGGATAGCAAACGTAGTACAGTTGATAACACCTACATCGATGAGGAAACGTTCCACGCTGATGTAGCCTCCATCGAGTCACTCTGGCAACGTACGCCAATCGGCACGACCCGGCTACCGCTGATCGATATCGGCAGGGGAGAACCGGTGGTCTTTGTGCCAATCCTGGAGCATCTGGAATTTGTCTATGCCCGCCAGATGCGCGCGCTGAGCCGGAAGCGGCGCGTGATACTCTATCGCCGTCAGGAGACACGATCCACGCCAATCGGTCTGACCGAACGTGCTGAAGAATTGCGGCAGGTGCTCGACACGCTGGAGATTCAGCAGACAGACCTGGTGGGGCATGGCGATGCGGCAATGGTGCTCTTTGAATTTGCTTTGCGCTACCCGCGGCGCTGCCACTCGCTGACCATCATTGCGCAGGCGGCTGATTATCGGATTGCGCCACATCCATTCATCTGGCTGCTACATGAGCTCTACCTGCGCCTCCCCATTGAGCTGGTGCTGCCAGCGGCAGCGCTGCGCAATACCGTCATAGATTATATTGTCGCGCATGATAAAAACAACGACACCGAGCCTGCGCTACCACGACGGCTCATCGAAGAGCAGTTTCGCAAGATCAGCCAGTGGCCACAGGTATATAAATTCTCGGTGCTGCCGGTTATTCATTCCTTCGACGTGCGCAAGCGTGTTGGTGAGCTTACGATGCCTGTGCTGCTCATCAACCGGCATGACGATGCGCTGGCCCCGGAAGAAAAAACGAACTGGTTGGCGCAACATCTACCGGATTGCGCCGGCTATCATGTCATCGCGGGTAGGGAAAGATTTTTCATGTACGCGCAGGCGGAAACGGTCACGCCACTGATTGAGGCATTTCTGAACTCGCGCCAACGGCAACGAAACCCGTTACGACCCAGATAGAGGAGGCAGAAGCTGCCTTTTCCTCTCTCACCATGGATCTATTGTTGCACGACAGACGTAACCAGGAGGAGAGATGAGTGCACAGCCGTTTCCCGCACGCCGGGTCGTCATCACCGGACTCGGCGTTATCGCTCCCAATGGCATAGGCAAAGAGGCATTCTGGCAGTCCTGCGTCCGGGGTCAGTCTGGCCTCAAGCCCATCACGCGTTTTGATGCCAGAGCGTTGCCAGCGCGTATCGCGGGAGAAGTGACGGATTTTGACGCGCACGAGTTGGGATTGACGGAAGAAGAAGCCCGGCTGGGCGACCGTGCCACGCAATTTGCCCTGGGAGCCGCGAACCTCGCCCTGCGCGACGCTGGCTCTGAAGATATCCTGAGCGACGATGAGCGCACGCACATGGGCGTCTATGTGGGGATGGCGATAGCGTGCCTGGAAGAGGGAGAGCAGGTATGGGCGAGCGTTCATGGCTATAGCGATAGGCAGATTGCGCCGTCCTCCACCCTGCTTATGTCGCACGCAGCCGCGAGTAGTATCGCCGCACATCATCGTTTGCACGGTCCCAGCGCAGTGATCGCGACCGGTTGTTCCGCCGGAGCTGATGCCATAGGCGAGGCATTCTGGCTCATCCAGGAGGGGTATGCCGAACGCATGTTGGCCGGGGGAACGGATGCGGCCATCAGCTATGGCGTGCTCGATGCGTTCAGCGTGATGGGAGCATTGAGCACTCGCTACAACGACGAGCCGTGGCGGGCATCGCGTCCCTATGACCAGCGGCGCGATGGATTCGTGATGGCCGAGGGGGCGGGCATACTGCTGCTGGAGGAGCACGAACTGGCCCTGGCACGCGGCGCGCATATCTACGCGGAAATACTGGCATTCTGCTCCAACAGCAACGCCTATCATATGACATCACTGCCATCAGGTGGGGAGCCGCTGCAAGGACTGTTGCGCCAGGCACTGGACGAGGCGGAGGTAACGCCCGCGCAGCTGGGCTATATCAACGCGCATGGTAGTTCAACGCAGCCCAACGAAGTCGCCGAAACAACAGCCTACAAAGCCGTATTCAACGAGCACGCCCCACGGATTCCGATCAGCGCCACCAAATCGCTGATTGGGCACACGCAGGGAGCGGCCAGCGCCATTGAAGCTATCGTCACCGCGCTGGCACTCGAACGGCAGATTATACCGCCAACGATCAACCAGGAAGAGCCCGACCCACGTTGCAACCTGGACTACGTCCCCAACGTCGCGCGGCCAGCGACGATTGATATCGCACTTACACATTCCAGCGGCTTCGGAGGCGTCAACAGCGTACTGATTCTGGCACGCCCGGACTGGACATAGACAGATGACAGACAGAGCCAAACGGCGCGTGGTTGTCAGTGGTCTGGGCGCGATAACACCACATGGTATCGGAGTAGAAGCCTTCTGGCAGGCCACCAGCGAAGGTAGAAGCAGTGTCGTGCCTTTGCCAGAGGAGTTGAGAGCAGCCGAGAGCGCGATTCGCGTAGCGGGTGTGGTAGAGCCATTTAGAGCCGAGCAGTATATGGGGCGCAAACTGGCGCAGCGCAGCGACCGTATGACACATTTTGTGCTGGTTGCCATTGAGGAAGCACTGAAGGATGCGCGGCTGGAGATTGTCCCGGAGACAGCGTGGCGCGTGGGTGCAGTCATTGCCAACACCATGGGTGGGGTTAACTATGTGCTGCGGCAGCTAGAGGCGCTCTACGCACATGGTCCGCGCGCTATGAGCGCCTACACGGCCATCGCCTGGCTCCATGTTGCAAATGTGGGGCAGGCCGCCATTCGCTATGGTCTGCAGGGCTATTGCAAAGTACCCGTCAACGATACCGCGAGTGGGCTGAATGCGCTGGGGATGGCTTACCGGGCCATCAAGCGTGGCGCAGCCGATGTGATCCTGGCGGGCGGCTGCGAGGCGCTGCTGCATCCCTTTATCCTGCGCCTGCTCAGCCAGCGGGACCAATATTACCAAGGGTTTGAGCCGAATGGTTACCGACCCTTTGATCTGCGGGCAGCGGGTCTGGTGCTGGCTGAAGGGGCGGGTATCTGTATCCTGGAAGAGTACGAGCATGCCCGGCAGCGTGGAGCGCCTATTTATGGCGAAATCGCAGGCTATGGGCAGACAAGCGATGCGCTGGGCCTGGTCGAACCGGCGGCTGATGGAACACATTATGCCCGCGCGATGCAGCAGGCACTGAGCGAGGCTGATTTGCGAGCGCAGGATATCGCTTATGCCAGCCTGGATGGGCGAGCACGGCCCGCCTCTGATAGTGGAGAGGTCGATGCACTGAAGCGAGTCTTCGGGCCGGGAGGTGTTGCGGCCAGCGTACCGCGTGCCGGATGCGGGCATGGTTACGCAGCTGCCGGCGCGTTAGACGCCATCGCGGCTCTACTGACGCTGAGGCACCAGCGCATTCCACCCGCCATCAATTGTGAAGAGCTGGACTTGCGCTATGAGATCGACCTGGTGCGCACTCATGGACGAGAGATAGCGGAGCAGAGTCGTGCGGCACTGGTGGGAGGGCGCGGTACCGGTGGCACTAACATCGCGCTGATACTGAAAAAGGTAGTTTAGCATGCGAAAAGCGCCTATACATTAGATCGGCATTTTTCATTTGTGAATAGTTTTTTGATGGCTTATAATGATCTCCAACAAAAAGTGGCAGAGGTACGAGCAAGGAGGCTGGAATGAGTAGGAAAATGCTGGTAACGGGGATCGCATCCCTGCTGGTAGTGTGCGTTGCTGTGAGTGAGATCTTTGTATTTTCGTTGTTCAGTACGAAATCAGCGTTCGCGACCGGTGCAGTTGATAGTAATGCATCGTCAATCAAGCTAGCCCAAGCGGATACCGCCTCGACGAATACGACCGAGCCCAGGCAGCAGGCCGAGTTGTCCACCACAAAAAATATATCCAGGGCAGCAATAGTGAATAACGACAGTCACTGTCCCGAGCATACAGTGACGTTGGATCTCAAACACAGCTACGCTATTGCTCCAGGACAGACGCTGACGCTAGGGACGCTAGATGTAAGCTGCTTCAGCCTGCTGCGGCTGGTGGCGGCCAATCATGGTCCTAACAATGTGCAGTTGATACTGACCATCGTCGACGAGACCAATTCAACGCTCACCACGGAACTGGGTACAGAGGCGCTGGGGGCTGGAGCGCCGCCACTGACAGACGTTTTCGAGCTGCCGGGTAGAATGCTGAATATTTCCGCTGTAGCGGGGGGCGCGGACAAGGGTCGCAACAGCACGATAGATATTACGCTTTACGGACACGTATAGCGGCAAGAGAGCCAGCACGCTTCGAGGCAAGCGTGCGAGACGTTTTTGGGAAAGGCCATGAGCACGAAGGGCAACCTCAAGGGCCACACCACACCACACCGCCTCCCCTTGCCCCTACAGATCCGAGGTAGACGACTCCGTGCAGATCTCGTGTTTTTGCAGTTGGCTCTCCCTTTGCTCAACTTCCTAGCAGTAAGCGATACAGATCGCGCTGGCGCTGCGCCGCCTGGCGATACGCGGCCATGTTTTCGTGATTGGGCTGAGTGGGCTGTTCAAGTGGGGGCGGAACGCTGGCGACATCATCGACCAGGTCCAGAGCCTCCAGGGCTAGCAGCGCGGCTCCACGCGCCGAGGCTTCATGCGCGCGTGATGGATAGATAGCTACCCCCAGCGCATCGGCAATGATTTGTTTCAACGTGGCCGAATTGAGCAGTGTGCCGCCGCTGCCAATCACTTTTGGCGCGTGCTGAAGCCGCAACCCCTGCAGCAGACGCTCGTACAGGGCCAGGATCTGGTAAGCGAGGGACTCCAGGCCAGCGCGCAGCAGCATAGCTGGATCAGTGTGCAGTGAGAGGCCGGAGATGGTCATGCGGGCTTCGGAATGCCAGCCCAGGCTGCGTTCACCGGAGATAAAAGGCAGTATGGTCAGGCCGTGGTCGCCGGGGCGGAGATCAGCGACCAGGGAGTCGATA
>JAFMRP010000115.1 GCA_017354095.1 Ktedonobacteraceae bacterium | reverse complement strand
GGTCACACGGCTTGTATCCTCTCTCTCGCCTGGTCACCTGACGGGCGTCATCTCGCCTCTGGCTGTACGGCAGGCATCATTCACGTCTGGGAAGTGTTCAGTGGCAAGATCGTCGCCAGCTACCGGGGGCACAAACGGTTTGTGCGCGGCCTGGCCTGGTCGCCCGATGGCCAGCGCATCGTCTCTGGTGGCGATTATGGGGATAGTAGTGTACAGATCTGGGATGTGTGGAGCGCCCGGCCTCTGCACATCTTGAGCGAGCCGTACCGTGTCTTCGCCGTAGGCTGGCGGCCAGACGGGAGCAGCGTCGCGGCCGCCAGCTTTGACGGAGCGGTACGCATCTGGGATGCCGAAGCGGGAACCCTGCTCTATAGCTATCGCCAGCATGCGGAGCCGGTTTACGCATTGAGCTGGTCGCCGGACGGCACGGTCCTGGCCTCAGCCGGGCAGGGAGCCAGCGTGCATCTCTGGTCGGAGGTAAATGGAGAGCGTTTACGCGAGTATCGCGGGCACAGGCGAGCCATCAAGACGCTGAGCTGGTCGCCCGTGGCCGCGGTCATCGCCAGCGGCGACGACGATGCTGTAGTGCGCGCCTGGTCGGCCAGCACAGGTGAGGATATCGCCTCCCTGGAGCGCCAGCCGGCCTGGATACGCAGCCTGGCCTGGTCGCCGGACGGGCGATGGCTGGCGGTGGCCAGCGATAAAAGCGTCGCGCTCTGGTCTCCGGGGCCTGGCTAGCGAGGAGTGCCCTTCTTACCCTGCGCGCCCAGCAGCAGCGAAATCTCGCCCAGGTGGGTGAACAGGTGAGAGATGCAGACCTGGCCGATAGCGTGTATAGCGGGCATCTCGCCCAAGGGCTTCACCTTCACTATGCGAGCACTCAACTCGACCCCGCCATCCTCGATCGTAGCCAGATACGCCTCATACTCGCTCCAGACGCGCCCGGCGTATTGCATAAAGAGGGTGGTATCCGCAATATGCAGTGCTCGCGCCTCCTCATTGGGGACGCCTGTGCCCTGGATGCGTGGTGGTAGATTCAGGCGTTCGTGCCAGAGCTCCTCATTCCAGATCGGCTGGCGTCCCTGCAAAATATAGCGCAGAAGATTATCCTCGGTGCGTACACAATGAAGCATGAGAAAAGCGATGTGGTTGCCAATGCCTGGCAGTGTGTAGTGCCATTCCTCCGCATTGAGGTTGCTTACACTCTCGCGCAGCGAATCGTGCAGGCGTTTCTGTTCCAGGCGTAAGAAATCGATGATATTCACTATAACCCTCCATTGGGCTTGTAAAGTACGACTGCTATTCTCTGCTACTACTGTATCACCTGCCTGTTGATGGCGTCGAGCGTCAGGACTCGGATGGTGGTGCGTCGAGCAGGTGCATAGCTGAGCGTCGCATCGTTGATTTTTTCAGAGCCTGCCAGGGGATATGGCCGGTGACGCCGATATCGCGGGTATGAAAATCGTCATTGTAGTAGATCAGCCGCCAGTGTTCGGTACCATCTTCAAAGACATCTTTGCTCCAGTGAGTAATCGAGGTATTGCGCGTAGAGAAGTGAGTCTGGGGGAAGATCAGGGTATTCATATTGAAAAAGTAGAGAAACGAGCTATCGATGATGCCGCCGTGGCAGACAATCACGATTGTCTGGGATTCATAGCGGCGTGTCACGCGATCCAGCGCGGATGCGACGCGCAGAGTGAATTGTCCCCAATATTCGCCGCCGGGGGCCACCGGGCGGAAGGGATCGCGTTCGAAATCGGCCTTGCCGAATTTCAGTTCGGCCTCATGCAGGCGCATACCTTCGGCCTCGCCGATGCGCATCTCTTGAAAATCGTCATCGTAAATGATCGGTAGTTTCAGGGCAGGCGCGATGATTTCCGCTGTCTGCCGTGCGCGCAGCAGGGTGCTGGCGATCAGCACATCGGCCTGGATCTCTTCCGTGGCGAGCAGGCGGTCACGCAGCCGTTCGGCCTGCACCACGCCCAGGGGAGTCAGGCCATTATCTATTAACAGGTCGCTTTTTTGTGAAGTCGCCTCACCGTGGCGAATCAAGTAGAGATGGGTCATAAATAGCCATACCTCAGAATGTGATAAGGGTAGGGGGTTGAGGCCCCTTGTATCCCCATTCTCGCCTTATTACTATAGCATGTTCGCTGCATGTAGTTCTTCTCATCTGGTACTACGTCTGGGGCGGAGGGGATGTCACGGCCTGTTCGCTTTTAGTGGCCGATTTGCCTGTTATGTTAAATTTCAGCGACCTATCCTGAGGGAAAGTTTTACGTGGCCTTAACATATCCATAAAGCATGGTTAACTGGGCAATGCTATTTTATGGAAGACAGAAGTGTGAAGATGCGAAACAACGTATATACACAATTTCGCATGAATTGAGATTTTTCTGACAGTATTTCTATCGCTCTTTTGGAAGAGAGTTAGGAGAATGTATGTCTAAACGATGGCGCATGCCCCTGATCCTGACGGCCTTGATGGCGATCAGCATCTTTATTTCCGCCTGTGGTGGCGATACGACCACAGGTGCCAATCCTACAGCTCCGGCGAGCCCGGGTGGTCCTACCTGCGTGCAGGGCAATCTGACCGCCAGCGGGTCGACAGCGCTCGCGCCCCTGGTCAAAGCTGTAGCAGACGATTATCAGAAGAAATGCTCAGGAGCGACCATTACCGTCAACCTGGGTGGCAGCAGCACCGGTCTGAGCAACGTTGAAGCGGGTTCTTCTGACATCGGCAACTCTGATGTTTTCAAGAAGGCCGGCCAGGACGACCTGGTTGATCACCAGGTTGCGGTGGTTATCTTCGGGGTCATTATCAACAGCAATATAAGTGGTGTAACCAATCTGACGACTGCTCAGCTGAAGGACATCTACAGTGGGAAAGTGACCAACTGGAAAGAAGTTGGTGGTCCCGACAAGAAAATTGTAGTTGTGAGCCGACCCACCAGTTCTGGTACGCGCGCGACTTTCCAGAACTATATCCTGGGTGGTCCTGAATCTATCTCCGGCCCACAGAGCCTGACGACTGACACAACCAGCACGGTTATTCAGAACGTTGGTCAGAACGATGGCGCTATCGGCTATGCTGCGACCGGTCCTCTGAAGAATGCGCAGGGAGTGACCACCATAAGCATCGATGGCAAAGCTCCTACCGAGGACACGGTCAAGAACAACACCTACAAATTCTGGGCCCCCGAGCATATGTACACCAAAGGCCAGCCCAGTGCTCTGGCCAAGGCGCTGATCGACTACATGACCAGCGATTTCGGTGCGCAGCAGGCTCGCGCGCAGAACTTCGTCTCCATCAAGGATATGGACCCGGCAGCACTTCAGGCACGTACCAAATAATAGAGCTACCCGCGAAGTGCTGTATCAGTGCAGCACTTCGCCTTCTATCATATTGGAAGGAGGAGTTTCGTGGTGCAGGGAAGGCAAACAGCAGCTACTCGCTTATACGACAATACCGCACGTGTCATATTTTTCGTATGCGCGCTGCTGCTCGTAGCGGTCATTCTTGGGATATTCATATTCATAGCCATAAACGGCCTGCGCATCTTCTTCGAAAAGGGTGGAACCAACCTGGCAACATTCTTTAGTGGCACGGTCTGGGATCCTACTGGTGGTGGACATGCTGACGCTGATGGTAACCCCATCCCATATTATGGCGCTGCTGGCCTGATTATCGGCTCTATTGTAACGACGCTGCTGGCGGTTATTATCGCCACCCCTCTGGCTATTGGCGTAGCACTCCTCTTCACCGAGGCCGCACCCAGGTGGCTCACGGCCTTTCTTCAGCCCTTGATCGAGATCTTCACAGGAATGCCCTCGGTCGTGATTGGTTTTCTGGGCCTGGTGGTGCTGGTGCCCTGGCTGCAAAAAGCCGCGGCGCCATTCAACGGAGGGCTGCAACTGGGAGGATACGGTTGGGGGGCCGCGACCATTATCCTGGTTGTCATGATTTTACCGACCATTATCAGTGTCGCTATTGACGCCTTGCGAGCCGTGCCACAAAGTGTACGTGAAGCCAGTCTCGCGCTTGGCTCGACGCGCTGGCAGATGATGCGCTCAGCCGTTATTCCCGCTGCCGCATCGGGACTGGGCACCGCCGTTGTGCTGGGCATGGCCCGTGCCATTGGCGAAACGCTAGCGGTAGCGCTGGTGCTCGGTGGCTCGGACATTCCCAAGAACATCTGGACACTGCAAGCATTCTTCCAGCCCAATGTCAATATAACCCAGGTGATAGCGCAGGATTTCGGTGAAAGTTTCGGAGTGGCGCGCGACGCGTACTTTACGCTTGCGCTGTTCCTGCTTGCCATCTCCTTCCTGTTTATCTGTATCAGCCGCTACCTGGCCAGTAGAAGCGTATATCGATGAGGAGGGTGTACTGATGACAACGGTGACACAGGTGGTCGAGCCACGGCAAGAGCAGATGAGGAGACGCAAAGGGTCTATTGCTCGCTCGCATGGCAGCAACATTGTCGCTCTGTGCTTGCTCTGGCTTATTACCGTGTTTGTCTCTGTGCTCTTTGTAGGTATCATTGTGCAGTTGCTTGTTCAAGGAGCGCCGTCCTTCCTGAATGCCAGTTTCTATGGGACAGGAGAAGGCAGTATCATGCCGCAGCTATTCAATAGCTTCTACATTCTGATACTGACAGAGATCTTCCTCTTTCCCATTGCGCTGGCTGCCGCGATCTACCTGGTGGAATACGCTCGTCAGGGGCCACTTGTGAGTGTCATTCACTTTGCCGCAGAGACGCTGGCCGGTGTACCCTCAATCGTGCTGGGGCTGTTTGGCTTTCTCCTCTTTGGTAGCATCTTGCACCTGGGGACGAGCCGTCTGACCGGTGCGCTGGCGCTACTTTGCTTGAACTTCCCGATCGCACTGCGTCTCTTTGAGGACGCGCTTACTGCGGTTCCGCGAGAACTGCGCGAGGGAGGTCTGGCACTTGGAGCGACGAAGTGGCGCACTATTCGTACAGTGGTGCTGCCTTCCGCCCTGCCGGGACTGGTTACCGGACTGATCATCTCCGCGGGCAAGATCGTTGGAGAGTCCGCTACATTGCTCTTTACGATGGGCATCTTTAATCCGGCAAACGTGTTTACGCTCAATCCAATGATTGCCAGTGATACATTGACCACGCGTATCTACTACCTGAAAGGGGTGGGAGCTGGTACGACTGGCCTCACAGGTCCCCAGGAAACGGCGGTGGCTGCTGGTCTGGCTGCCACGCTTATCCTGTTTTTGTTGTTCATCAATATTGTCTCTCGTGGTGTGAGCCGCCTTATTCAGCGGAAGATCACGGCCGCGTAAGACGAGACATCCTTCGGTTGTCCTGAAAAAAAGCGAGGAAAACAGGCTATGAATGTTGTCACCGACTCATGGAGAGATGGCAATGTGTTGCTGCCAGAAGGCGCCAGCATCTTCTCGCGTAAGGTAGCGCGCAGCGGGCATATTTCGTATGAAGGACGTCCATACTTCGTCAGCAAAGCGCTGGCAGGGCGTTACATCCGCCTCGTCGTGCTGGGAGATCGCTTGATTGTCGATACCGCCATCCCCTTGCATAAAGAGTATCAACTTGCATAAAGCCATTCGTGAGAAAGACGTGGAAGGAGTTATGATGGAATCTCCTTTGGATCAGTCAAAAACCGGGATACGCGTTCAATCTCCTGGATTGAAAAGCCAGGAGTCCCAGGCTGCCGATCTAGAGCAGCACATGGGACAATTCGATCCGCTGAAAACGTTGAACACCGGGGCAGACGTCAAAATCGACGTGCGCAACACCAGTTTCTTCTACGGCTCCAAGCAGGCCCTGTTCAACGTTTCTCTGCCCATTCTGGATCGCCAGGTTACCGCGCTCATCGGCCCATCCGGCTGCGGCAAGTCTACCTTCCTGCGCACGTTGAATCGTATGAACGATCTCATTCCTGGTACACGCACTGTTGGTGAGGCGCTCTTTGATGGTGAGAACATCTACAGCAAAAGGACCGACGTAGTGCTGTTGCGCCAGCGTATCGGTATGGTTTTCCAGCGCCCCAACCCTTTTCCGAAATCGATCTTCGAGAATGTGGCATATGGCCTGCGGGTACAGGGTAGATCGGGGCAGTACATCAAAGAACATGTGGAGGCGAGTTTGCGCGGCGCGGCCCTGTGGGACGAAGTCAAGGATCGCCTGCACGCCTCCGCGCTTGGGCTTTCTGGTGGTCAGCAGCAGCGTTTGTGTATCGCGCGCGCCCTGGCTGTGCAGCCGGAGGTATTATTGATGGATGAGCCTTGTTCCGCGCTTGATCCCATCGCTACACTGAAGATCGAAGAGTTGATCACGGAGCTGGTGAAGGATTATACTATTGTTATAGTGACACATAATATGCAGCAGGCCGCCCGCGTATCACACTATACTGGTTTTTTCCTGACCGGGAAGCTGGTAGAATATGGAAGAACCGTCGACATTTTTGAGCGACCACGCCAGAAAGAGACGGAAGATTATATTAGCGGTCGTTTTGGCTAAACACATTGGAGGATGCAGTGGCCCAAAAGATACTGGTCGTGGATGATGAGACTGTGCTGCTGGAGACGATCGCCTACAACCTGGAGCAGGCCGGCTACCGGGTAGTAACGGCTGCTGACGGCAACAGTGCGCTGGAAGCTGCTCATAACGAAGATCCCGACCTGCTCATTGTCGATGTGATGCTGCCGGGTATTGATGGTCTGGAGCTCTGCCGTCAACTGCGTCGTGATGCGAGAACTGCCACCACGCCGATTCTGATGTTGACAGCGAAGGGTGAAGAGATCGACAAAGTCGTAGGGCTGGAGGTGGGCGCGGACGACTATGTCACCAAGCCGTTTGCCCGGCGCGAGTTGCTGGCTCGTGTGCGCGCTCTGCTGCGCCGGGCCAATTATCCTGCCAAGGGTCGCAACGTCCAGGAGCCGTCCCAGGAAGCGCCTGCGCCGGAGCCAGTCCCTGCCCGCCGTGAGCTGGAGGCCGGCCCGCTGCGCATCGATCAGGCCGGTCGCCAGGTCTACTGTCGCGGCAAAGAGCTGGAGCTCCAGCCCAAACAGTTTGATCTTCTTGTCTATTTTGTGCGCAACCGAGGCACAGTGCTGACACGTGATCAACTATTACAAAACGTCTGGGGCTACGATTACGTTGGTGACACGCGAACTGTAGACGTGCATGTGCGCTGGCTGCGCGAAAAAATCGAAGAAGATCCCGCTAATCCTCGCTTTCTACAGACCGTGCGCGGCGTTGGCTACGTCTTCCGCTGGTAGCTGGTCCATGGGCGCCATGGATATGGCGCCATAGCGTTTCAACTAAAATGTTTGTACGGTTTGTGTGAACGCCAATCTCTTTTGAACTCTTGTGGATTGGTGAAGAGCTGGATATTGCCGCAACTTGTGCAAACAACGGCCTCGATACCCGAGCCGACGAATCGAAACCCCTCGGAAACAGTAACCTTCAAGTTCCCCTGTGTCACCAGCGTTGTCCGCACCCGCTGACGTCCATCCGCTCCACAGATAGAGCAGGGACCAAGAGGCTGCTGTTCGTTCTCCTGCATGCTCTAGCCTCCTCTCAAGCCGATGAAAACTATTCAATACTGAGCTTAGACGGATAGTGCATGCAATGATCTTCATGTGATCTTGCGTGTCACTACTCGTTCGACTGTTCCGCCAATTGTGCCGCCTCCATGTCAGACTTGATCCAGCGCGATCCAAAAATTCCGACCAGGCCAGCTATTGCCAGAGCCGCGGGACAGGTGTAGACCAGGGCCATACTCAGGTCATAGCCGGCGATATTCTGCACAAAGTGTTGACCCTGTGTCGGATCAATGATACGTGCCAGAGCACCCACCAGCGACGGTGAGAAGGCATCACCCATTAGATGAGAGATGAATGCCGAGATAGCAACGGCCGAAGCGCGAACGGCGGAGGGCGCAATATCTTGCATAGCTGCGATGGATGGCCCAACATACATATTGAGCAGCAGCGTAGTACTAAAAAAGAAGAAACTATAGAAGAAGATGTTATGCCAGGTCAGTGCGACGACCACTGACAGGATATAGAAGGGCGCGCCGATCAGAAAGCCGATGCCACACACCAGCACGCGAGCGCCTGAGTGACGGCGCTTCAGCACATCCGACAGGTAGCCCCCCAGGATAATGCCGGTGATACCAGCAACCGCGATGCCAGTGCCACTAAACAGCCCGGCCGCGCCTGAACTGAGGCCGAAGGTATCTTTCTGCTGAAAGAGCGTAGGCAGGTAGACCGCGCTAGCCGCCAGCACAAAGAAAGCGAAGATCTGCATAATTGTCAGGACGAGCAGGCTTTTGATGCGCAGCAGTATACCAAGCTGAGCCAGGATTTTTTTCGGCACCACCAGCGGACTGGTCGTTTCTGTCACGCGATAGGAGTCCGGGTCTAACGCGGCAGCTTCCGCATCAGCCTGATTGCGTTGCGGCTCGCGTATACGCCACACCAGAAAGGCCAGGATGAGGCCAGGAATACCGGTGAAGAGAAAAGCCCAGCGCCACAGGCCGAAGCCGAGGCCCGCCACCACGCCGCCAACGATGATACCAATCATCAGCCCAACCAGGGCAGCAGTTCCCCACCAGCTCAGCGTGCGCGCTCGCTTCTCGCGGCTAAAATAGTCAGCCATGATAGCCCCGCTGGCCGGTCCATAGCCTGCTTCACCGATGCCCAGCACCATACGGGAGATCAGCAATTGCACAAAGTTACCGGTCAGGGCGGTGAAAGCTGTTGCCAGGCTCCAGACTGCCACACAGACAGCGATAACGTTTTTGCGTTTGGCGCGATCAGCCCAGGCGCCGAGGGGAACGACACTCAAGGTAAAAAGGACGATGAAGGCAGAGGCGAGGTAGCCAATACCCTCAACGCCAAAGCGCAGTTCGCGCGCAATGACGTTGGCGGCACCAGTCAGAACATAGCGGTCCAGGTAGTTCAGGAAATTGACAGTAAAAAGCACGACAAAAACATAGGTCGCATAGTTGCGCGTTTTCCGTTTTGAGATCTCCAGGTCTACATTGGCCGATGAAGCAATCTCACTCATTGATACCTCCAAGAAAGGACAAATAAGAGAACTTGTCGCGTTACGGTTGGAGGGTATATTCTGTGCCTGAAACCTCCCCATTGAGCGTCCCAGGCGCAAAAAACTCAAGTACATTATTCAGTACCGATACTGTATTATAACACGAGTATAGCCTGAAAATTACTATGATGTTTTTGCACGCAAGACAAAGCGTTGAATTTTGCCGGTCGCCGTTTTGGGGAGGTCTGAAACGAACTCAACCCAGCGCGGCGCCTTAAATGAGGCCAACTGTGCTTTCACAAAAGCTTTGAGCTCTTCGGCCAGCGCATCTGTTGGCTGTTGTCCGCTTTGGAGCACGACGTATGCTTTGGGCTTGATGAGATCATCCTGGTCGGCGACGCCGACAATAGCAGCCTCCAAAACAGCGGGATGTTCAATCAGCGCGCCTTCTACTTCAGCGGGAGAGACCCACTGACCACCTACGCGTAGCATGTCATCGGCCCGACCGCAGTACCAGAAGTATCCATCCG
>JAFMRP010000114.1 GCA_017354095.1 Ktedonobacteraceae bacterium | reverse complement strand
CTCCTGGCCCAGCCAGGAATATCACCATGCGTCACACGGCGCACTAAGGCATATTTCCAGTCGATCCTGCTCCTCACTGCATCAGCAGCCTGACGATCAGGTAACCCTTCTACAAACTGCATGATCGTCACTAAGGCTAATCTCCAAGGGGCTAAAGCGGGCTGGCCATCTTTGGGAAACAAGTGGGTGAACATCTCATCCTGGTAAATCACTCCCAGTTCATCTCTCATGGTCATAAAGGGGTTGCCCTTTGGGAATGCTGCTCTCGCAACACGGGCGGTTTGTTGAGGAATTGGACTGATAGGTTCTGGTTTCAGGGACATGGCTGGCCTTCTTTCTCTCTCAGTAGACGATAATTGTTCTCTGAGATGAGATTTCTTTCTCTCTCCCCTGATCCAGGAAAGTTCGCCAACAGTATCGAGTTGCGGAAGAGCCACGAAAGCGGGGCAGGTTCATGGTGCTTTTCTCGCTATGCTGGGCACTCTTCAAGAAACTGGGGCAGCTTTTCATCCTGAGCATCGGGAGCGGGAAAGGGGTGTTTAAAAGAAAAGGCAAACGCCGTTTCGCCGCTGAGACGCAAAGACTCCAAGCGTGTTTTTGCCTCTTCTATCGTGGGGATGTGACTGGCAGGAATCCACCAGAGAGCCATATATGGACTATCGAAGCGCTCAAACCAGCGACGGCGCTGCCTCATGACCTGGCGATGTTCACTCTCCATAGCATAGACATAGTGAGACAAAGCCTCTAAAGAGACCCAGACCGACATGTTGAAAAGGATGAGATCATCTTCATAGGCGCGAAATGCCGTCGCATTTCCTTCGGGCGTTTGGAGCCGCCAAATAAAACCTGGACTGGCATCTGCAAGTGCGTTGACTTCATCCAGTTTTGCCACGAATCCTGCCATGAGTGGATCACTGAGAGGGGCTATCATGCGGGCGATGTTGACTTGAGCAAGATGATACATGCTCTCTCCTTTCTTCTCTCGAAGACAAATTTCATTCAGATAAAGCATACCAGCTTTTTCTTGCGTTGAACAGCACACTGCTCTTCAGAGAGAGTTTTCACACACTCAGCTATCCTCAAGTTGGGTCACCTTTTGGGGCGTTCAACGTGATTGAACATAGACATTTCAGAACATCCCTTTCGAGACTGGTGGCACAGAAAGAAAAAAGAGCATGACTGTATTTGCAACATTCATCGGCAAACTTGCCCAGCTGCTTTCGCCGGCGAAGGCCAAGGGTGATCATCTGCTGCAGACATATATTGGACTGGTTCCCAATCCATTGAGTAAGCGCAGTCAACAGCTGCAGCCGCGCATCCATGACGCGCAGACATATCGCAGCGTCTGTCCCTATTGTGCGGTTGGCTGCGGGCAGCGCATCTATGTCCAAGATGGCAGAGTGATCGATATCGAGGGCGACTCCGACAGCCCCGTCAGCGGCGGCTGCCTTTGTCCAAAAGGGGCAGCCTCTTTTGAACTGGTGGTCAATCCAAATCGCTGGACGACCGTCAAGTATCGTGCTCCCTATGCGACCGATTGGGAAGAGAAACCCCTGGATTGGGCGATGGATCGCATCGCGCAACTCGTGTACGAGACGCGCGAGGCAACCTTCCAGGAGAAGAACAAGGAGGGCAAGCCGCTCAACAATACGCTGGCCATTGGCTCGCTGGGTGGAGCAACGCTGGATAACGAAGAAAACTACCTCATTACCAAGCTCTTTCACTCGCTTGGCATGGTCTGTATCGAGAACCAGGCCCGTATATGACACAGCGCCTCAGTGCCGGGTCTCGGCACAAGCTTCGGGCGCGGTGCCGCCAATACCTTCCTGCAGGATTTGCAGCATAGTGATTGCATTTTGATTCAAGGCAGCAACTTTGCTGAATGCCACCCGGTCGGGTTTCGCTGGGTGATGGCAGCCAGGGAGCGAGGTGCGACCATCATCCATGTCGATCCGCACTTCTCGCGCACCTCGCAGATGGCTGATATCTACGCGCCCATTCGCGTGGGCACCGATATTGCATTTCTGGGCGGCCTGATCAACTATATCCTCCAGAACGACCTCTACTTTCAGGAGTACGTACAGGCCTACACCAATGCCACCTTCATCGTGGGTAACAGCTTCCACGACGCTGAGGACCTGGGAGGAGTATTCTCGGGCCTGCACGAAGATGGGCGTGCGTATAATACCGCAAGCTGGCAGTACCAACTGACGAAACCAGGGGTATCGCGAGAATCAACCAGCGAAGCGTCCACCGCCTCGCGCAAAGAACACACCACTTCTCATAACTGTCAGCACGTCATGCCCGAAGTACAGGAGGGCCAGGGCTTGCTCTCGCACGCTCATCCCAGCCAGATCGAACGCGATGAAACGATGCAGGACCCGCGCTGCGTCCTGCAGATTCTGAAGCGGCACTATGCCCGCTACACCTCGGAGGTCGTCGAACAGATTTGTGGGATTCCGCAGGATCTCTTCTATAAAATTGCCGACACGCTAGTCAAGAACTCGGGCAGAGATCGGACGACCAATCTGGCTTACGCGGTGGGCTGGACGCAGCACACCTTTGGCGTCCAGATCATTCGCGCGGGTGGCATCTTGCAGATGTTGCTCGGCAACATCGGCCGTCCCGGGGGAGGCGTCATGGCACTGCGTGGTCATGCCAACATTCAAGGCTCGACCGATATTCCGACGCTGTATAACATGCTGCCGGGCTATTTGACGATGCCGAGCGCGCCGCGAGGAGAGTTCGACTACCAGACCTACCTGGAACACAATTGTCAGGACGCCGGGTGGTGGGTTCACTATCCTGAGTACTTTGTCAGTCTGATGAAGGCCTGGTACGGTGATGCCGCCACCGAGGAGAACGATTGGGCCTACCACTATCTGCCAAAAATCGAGGGGGATCACTCGGATCTGGCGATGTTCGTCGCGATGAAAGATGGCAAAATGAAAGGCTTCTTCTCGATGGGGCAGAACCCGGCAAGCGGAGGCATCAACGCTGGCTTCCACCGCGCCGCGCTGGAGAAGCTGGATTGGATGGTTGTGCGTGACCTCTATGAGATCGAGACAGCAGCCTACTGGAAGCGCCCCGGCATCGACCCCACTAAATTGAAGACGGAGGTCTTCTTTCTGCCCGCCGCCTCGCACGTGGAAAAGGAAGGCAGTTTCACCAATACGCAGCGCCTCATCCAGTATCGTGACAAGGCCGTCAACCCACCGGGCGACGCGCGTTCCGAGCCCTGGTTCCTGACGGAACTCTGCCTGCGCCTCAAAGAGAGGTATCAGGAGAGCACGAAAGAACGCGACAAGCCCATTCAGCACCTCACCTGGAACTATCGCCGCGAGGGGCCGTTGCAGGAACCAGTGCTGGAAGAGGTTGTGCGGGAGATCAATGGCTATACCGTGGCGGATGGCAAGCTCATCAAGGATTTTACCGCGCTCAAGGCCGATGGCAGCACCGCTTGCGGCTGCTGGATCTTCAGCGGTATCATGCCGGAGGATGGGAAGAACCTGGCGCGCAACCGCCACCCCGACGACTACGTCAGTCTGGGCTGGGGCTTTACCTGGCCAGCCAACCGCCATATCCTCTATAATCGCGCTGCGGCCGACCCGGAAGGCAGGCCCTGGTCGGAGCGCAAAAAGTATATCTGGTGGGATCCCGAACATGATAATGGGGATGGTACAAAGGGCCGCTGGGTCGGCTACGATGTGCCGGATTTTCCAGAGACCAAGTCGCCCACCACCAGGGCCGATCCAAATGGCAATGGTTTGGATGCGCATTCTGGTGCGGACCCGTTCACCATGAACAGTGAAGGTAGGGGCAGGTTGTACGCTCCCAGTGGGCTGACCGATGGGCCGTTGCCGACGTATTACGAGTCGGAGGAGTCGCCCGTTACCAATCTACTCTACCCCCAGACGCCCACCAATCCAATCGTGACGTACTGGAACCGGCCCGACAATCCGTCAAACGGGCTTGCCAACCCGGACTATCCCTACGCCATCACCACTTACCGGCTCACCGAGCATCACGTGGGCGGTGCCATGTCGCGGTGGGTCCCCTGGCTCTCGGAATTGCAACCAGAACTCTTCGCGGAGATCAGTGAGGAGTTGGCGGCGGAAAAGGGCGTGAAAAACGGTGACTGGGTCACCATCTGGACGGCACGTGGTGAGGTTGAGGCCAAAGCCCTGGTGACGTCGCGTCTGAAGCCACTCAAAATCGCGGGGCGCACCATCCATCAAATCGGCCTGCCGTTCCACTGGGGCTACAAGGGCGTCGTCACCGGTGATGTCGCCAACGATCTGCTCATGCTGGTGGCCGACCACAACGTCAGTATGCACAGCGCAAAATCGTTCACCTGCAATATGAGACCAGGCCGCCGCTCACACCAGGGCCAGGACGGTAGCCGCGTCGCCCGCGAAATGCCATAGCAAAGAAGGGGGGACCTGTATGGGCCAGATGGGATTTTTTACGGATACGACGCTCTGCATCGGCTGCAAGGCCTGCGAGGTCGCGTGCAAGCAGTGGAACCAGCTTCCGGCGGACGGCTACCAGCTGACCGGCAATAGCTACGACAATACGCGACACCTCTCGGCGACGACGTGGCGGCATGTGGCCTTTGTTGAACAAATCCGGCCAGCAGATGGAACCGGCAAGTCCGTCAACTGGCTAATGATGAGCGACGTGTGCAAGCATTGTGAGCATCCCGGCTGTATGGAAGCCTGTCCGACGGGCGCCTTGATACGTAACGAGTTCGGCGATGTCTACCTGCAACCCGATATCTGTAACGGGTGCGGCTACTGCGTGCCGTCCTGTCCCTTCGGCGTGGTGGATCTCAACCTGAATGATGGACGCGCATCGAAGTGTACGCTCTGTTACGACCGCCAGAAAGAGGGGTTGGAGCCAGCCTGTGCGAAAGCCTGCCCGACGGACTCGATCACCTTTGGTGACCTCGACGAACTGAGGGAGAGAGCCAGGCGGCGTGTAGAGACACTCCACGCGCGCGGCGAAACCTCGGCCTACCTCTACGGCGTTGACGAAGATACCAGCGTTGGCGATCTCAATGCCTTCTTTCTCCTCATGGACCGGCCCTCCGTCTATAATCTGCCGGAGAAGCCGAAGCTGCCACAGGAGAATGTGCTACCAGGCTTGGTGGCAAGTTTTGCCGCTTCAGCCTTTCTGACCGCTGTCACCGTCCTCTCATTCTGGAGCAGGAAGAAATAAGTGATGATAAAAGGGAGAGAGCATGAGTCAAACGAATGGACAGCAAGCGGCAAGAGACAGGGGAACAGTTTCCGGATTCACCCCCGATCGGACTGGTTTCTCGCACGGGGAGCGGTGGAGTGGGCAGGCCAGCAACTACTACCATATTCCGCTGATAAAGAAGGCACACTGGAGTTGGGAGATCATGCTCTACTTCTTTCTGGGCGGATTGGCGGGAGGCTCTTCCCTTGCCTCGACAGTGGCCCACCTCTTTGGCTCTGAGGAAGATACCAGTCTGGTTCGCGCTGGGCGCTATGTGTCATTGGTCAGCATCATCATCAGCCCCATCCTGCTGATAAAAGACCTGGGGCGGCCAGAGCGGTTTGTTCACATGTTGCGCGTCTTGAAGCTCCGATCGGCGATGTCGCTTGGTACATGGGGGCTAACGACCTTTGGTCTGCTCTGCGGCCTGACCGCAGGCCACCAGATGGCGATGGATGGGCTTCTCGACTGGTTCGCGGGGCTCTCGAAAATAATGAAAGCGCTGCCAGTGAAGGCTACCGAGTCCGTCGGGAGCATATTCGGCCTGTTCGTTGGCTCTTACACGGGTGTCCTGCTCTCCTCAACTGCCGTTCCCATCTGGGCGCGCGCCAGGCATATCCTGGGTCCGCTCTTCCTAACCTCCGGCCTCTCCACGGCGCTGGCCAGCCTATCATTGATCCTATCGTTAGGGCGGGGGAATCGGCAAACAATGGAGAAAGTGGAACGCGCAGAACTGGCAGTGATGGCCACTGAACTCGGCCTGATTTCCGCGCTTCCAGCCGTGCTGGGATCGCTCGCCAGGCCGCTCTTGCAAGGAAGAACCGCGGTGCTTTTTGGTGCAGGAACGATAGGGGGCGGCCTATTGCTTCCCCTCCTGGCACGGCTGGGGTGGAAGCTCACGAAAAAGCCCACACCACGCGGGTTAAATATCGGCGCGTCGCTACTAGTTCTCGCGGGAGGTCTGGTTCTGCGCTATGTCTGGATTGCCGTAGGGCGCGCCTCCGCCGATGATCCCCAGGCAACGCACCACTATAACGCCATGGACTGATCGCCGATGGATCATATTGCAAACTGCCTTGGCTAATGAGTACTGTAGCAGATCGCCGTGTCGCAGAACATCATCCTCATAAAAACGGAGAGCACAACATGATGCCATGCATAACGCCACTTGGCGCAATCATCCGGGGGGCCATTGCCGGAGCTGTAGGGACACACGAAGTAATAGGCTTTTTCGCTTGGATCGTCCAGGCACCGGCGGACCAGCAAGAAATGGCACCCATCGTCCTCCCAGCCATGCAGCATGGGCATTACTGCCCAATCAAACAGGCGTGGTCCCTTGGTGCCGTTGCTCATCGAGAGGCGTTGCCAATCCTCGACAGGAACCAGCAGGGCTTCAGCCTCAGCCACGGTCATCCGTTTTTTGCCCGAAGCGGTCTGTATCCCGACCGGCTCATCGCAGGCCACCGCCAGCACATAAGAGTATCCATGCGTTTCGAGAAAGACGCGCAGGTCCAGATCGCCGCCATACACGCTGTCGGCGACCACCCAGTCGAAAGGAATGCCTACCTGGAACAGTCGCTCAATCCTCTGGCGAGCCAGTTCACACTTGGTCTGGAAGCGCGTTTCTGCTGGAATGCCAGCCTCGCAGCATCGTCCAGGGTCGTCAATCCATTCTTTGGGCAAATACAGTTCACGGTCGAGCAGGGTACAGCCTTTGGGGCTGGAGTAGGCTAGAAACACGCCGACCTGGCAATTCTCCACCATCCCTGTCGTGCCACAATACTGCTTTTTCACCCCTGCGGACTTTTTCCCTCTTTTGCGAAAGCTGGTTTCGTCGATCACGAGGACGGCGTGCGGATCTCCTAGGTGTTCCAGGACATAGGCACGCAGATCGTCGCGCACCAGGTCAGCATCCCAGACTGCGCTGTTGAACAAACGCTGCATGCCGTCCGGTCGGCTCTCTCCGGCATGCTCGGCGAGTTGCCACCCATTTTTGCGCGGGGTGGCGCTCACGATCCCTTTCA
The DNA here is from genome assembly GCA_017354095.1 of Ktedonobacteraceae bacterium. GTDB lineage: Bacteria > Chloroflexota > Ktedonobacteria > Ktedonobacterales > Ktedonobacteraceae > Bu33. Next base: position 2,326 of record JAFMRP010000114.1, on the reverse strand, counting down.
GATAGGCTAACGCTCGCCGACGGGGTTCCGGGCGAGCAAAACGACGAGCAATGCGGGCATGCAGGCGTTCGAGTTCCTGCCCCCACTGCCAAACGTCGGCAAAGGTGGTTTTTGCTCCAACAGGAACGATCTGTTGGGGGTGTTTCATCTGCTTCTCCTTTCCCATAAGGCAGGCGTTCGATGAGCTCCCTCCTGAGAATATGTCCTACGGGAAGAAGCAGATGAGGTGTGTGGTGAGCAAGCGTTGCTCGATCAATGACGGCGCAGAAGGGAGGGTCTACTCCTGGGTTGGCAGCAAGGTCAAGATGTTGAGCGGAGCCACTTTGCACTTCCGCAGAGCTTGCCTTTGCCTCTTTGGCGAGGATAGAGTGATGTCGAACCAACTGTATCACAGACAGGCTGAAACGAAAGGAACGAGACAATATCATGAAAGCGATCCGTATCCACGGCCGTGGTGGTCCCGATCACCTCGTGTATGAAGACGCGCCACAACCCCATCCAGGCCCGGGAGAAGTGCTGGTGCGCGTCTACGCGGCGGGGGTCATTGCCACCGAGCTGCAATGGGACGAGACCTATCAAACCAATGCGGGGAGCCTGCGCCCGTTGCCAATCCCCGGACCCGATCTCTCAGGGGTGGTGGAGGAGATCGGTTCTGGCATCACGGCGCTCGCCAGAGGCGACGAGGTCTATGCCATGCTCGGCTACGGCCGCGATGGGGCCGAGGCAGAGTTTACCATTGCCCTGCCCAGCGAGCTGGCTCCCAAACCACGCACGCTCGACTTTGTGCGTGCCGCAGCCGTTCCGCTGACAGCGTTGACGGCCTGGCAGGCGCTCTTCGTCCATGCGCGCCTCGCGGCAGGACAAACCATCCTGATCCACGGGGCAGCAGGGGGCGTGGGGGTCTTTGCCGTGCAACTGGCTCGTTGGGTCGGCGCGCACGTCATCGCCACCGCCTCGGCGCGCAATCGTGACTTCCTGCGCGAACTGGGAGCGAGCGCGGTCATCGACTATACCACCACACGCTTTGAGGAGATCGTTCACGATGTCGATCTCGTCTTCGATCTGGTTGGTGGCGACACGTTGGTGCGATCCTGGCAGGTGGTGAAACCAGGAGGGGTGCTGGTCTCCGTTGTCAGCCCGCGACCCTCTTTTGCCAAGGCAAAGGCACATGGGGTGCGCCCGGTCTGGTTTATCGTGGAACCCAACCGGGAGCAACTGATCCAGATTGGCGCCTTGATCGACGCAGGACAGATTCGACCGATCATCGACACAGTGCTCCCCCTTTCCCAGGCACGCCAGGCGTACGAGCAAGGGGCAAGAGGGCACACGCGAGGCAAGATTGTCCTGCGTGTGGTGGACTAAAGAGTTCAATGGTTCCATTCGCCGGGGCGATCCGCTCAGCACCCGGCATCGATGATGGGCAACTTTGGGCGGGCATGCCGACGGCCCGCGCGGATTCGCAGGAGGTGGACTCATGACAGGAGCAACCGGCAGGGTGACATTGGTGACAGGGGCCAGCAGCGGAATCGGTGCGGCCACCGCGTGCCTTCTGGCCGCACGAGGGATGCGCGTGGTGGTCAACTACCTCCGCAGCGGCACGACAGCCGAGGAGGTCGTGGCCGGCATTAAGGCCACAGGCGGCCAGGCCATGGCCGTGCAGGCTGACGTGCGCGAGGCAGCGGCGGTCGAGCGCATGATCGAGCAGGTCCAGGAAACATGGGGCGGCATCGACGTGCTCGTGCACAACGCGCTCACCCCGTATGTGATCAAGCCGTTCCAGGACATGACGTGGGAAGAACTGGGCAGCAAGCTCGACGAAGAGATGCGTGCGGCGTTCGTGGTCACCAAAGCCGTCCTGCCCGCCATGACCGAACAGGGCTGGGGACGCATCATCTATCTCGGTACCGGCCTCAGCCGTCGGCCCAGGGAGGGCATGATCGCACTGGGCACGGCCAAGGCCGCACTGGCGCAGTTCGCCCGGTACCTCGCCCAGGAACTGGGCCCGCGGAACATCACGGTCAACGTCGTCGAACCCGGCCCGGTGGAGGACACCCGTATGGCGGCTGTGCTCGACGAGGAATACAAGCAACGGCAGGTGGCCGCTACTCCCCTGGGCCGTCTGGCCCATCCGGGCGACGTTGCCCAGGTGGTCGCCTTCTTCGCCAGCGAGGACAACGCTTTCATGACCGGCACCACGGCTGCGGTCAACGGCGGGATGTCCATGTACTGATGCCTCGCTGTCCTCCGCACACGAGGCTATACCGTCCCGGTCCGGTCGACGGCCGGACCGCATTCGGCACATCGTCACCTCACCGCCATGCGCCCG
>JAFMRP010000733.1 GCA_017354095.1 Ktedonobacteraceae bacterium | reverse complement strand
CCCCCCCCCCCCCATCACCTTCTTCACTCTTTCTCACCGCCGCCGGCGGCGGTGAGAAAGAGTGCTTACGTCTCCTCGCTCTCCTCAACATGCACTTTACCGCGCAGCACATTATTCGAGGGCGTGTAAGACGGAGGGTCCCATTCGAATGAAACCTTCTGACGTATGATCGGCACATGGCTCTGCAGCGTATCAGAACCATTCTCCCGCTCAAGGCTCACCTGCATCTGATCCGCCTCAACTTCGAGCCGGCGCGAAACCACCGAAAGAATCTCTTCCTTGATCTTCTCCAGCAACTGCGGATTCAGCTTTAAACGATCATGTACCAGCACTACCTTCAGGCGTTCTTTGGCCATCTCTCCTGGAGTAGGTTTTTTTCGACCAATCTTAAATTCAAAAACACCCATAACCTCTTCCCCTTCTCTTTTAGGAAGACTGAGATCTCACACTCTTCTCAGCTCCCGCAGGCCCGAAACCAACCAGACGGCGCAGGCGCTCAAGCAGCGTCGGCGATTCCTCCACCTCGTTCAATGGAATCTCCTGGCCCAGAATACGCTGTGCCGCGTTGATGAATGCCCGCCCGGCCCGCGAACGCTTCTCATAGACGGCGGGTTCACCTTTGTTGGTCGCTACAATGATAGCTTCATCTTCAGGAATAATACCAAGCAGGTCTATACCAAGCACCTCTAACACATCGGCCACGTCCATCATGTCGCCACGCCTCACCATTTCGGGGCGCAGGCGATTGAGAATCAGTCGTGGCTCCGGCTTGCCTGCGGCCTCAACCAGCCCGATGATTCGATCCGCATCGCGCACAGAAGCCATTTCAGGATTGGCAACGATGATGATTTCGTCCGCGCCAATAATCGCATTGCGAAAACCCTGCTCGATGCCAGCCGGCGAATCAATAATCACATAATCAAATTCCTGCCGCATCTGCTGGCACAGTTGCTCCATCTGCATACTGTTCACCGCGTTTTTATCGCGCGTCTGGGCTGCTGGCAGCAGATACAATTCCGGCAGGCGCTTGTCCTTGATCAACGCCTGGCGCAAACGACACTGACCCTCGACCACGTCGACCAGGTCGTAAACAATACGGTTCTCCAGGCCCAGAACGGCGTCAAGATTGCGCAGCCCGATGTCACCGTCAATGACCGCGACCTTTTTGCCCTCCATAGCGAGCGCAGTACCAATATTCGCTGTCGTGGTAGTTTTGCCAACGCCACCTTTGCCCGATGTGATAGTTATTACCCGGCTGTCCATGCTACACTCCCTCAATGAAGTACTTTTCAGACATTTGACCAGAAAGCTATCGCTCCCTCGGCCTGTATCGCCACAAGTATACCATTAGTTATGAGAGGTTGATATTCACCTATTATATATATTAACGACGAGGAGGCCGCCCACTGACCCATGTCTCTACAACAATCTGTCCCTGCCTGATAGTTGCGACTTCGGGCCGTAGCTGTGCCTCAAAACCTTCTGGTGGCCGCGAGAGTAGATGCGCGATGCGTAATTGCAGCGGGGCCAGCTGCAGCGAGCAGACCATCGCTTGCTCATTGTCAGGGTAGCCAGCATGTACCATGCCGCGCAATACACCCCAGACAAGAATATCTCCGCCCGCAATAATTTCGGCGCCGGGATTGACATCGCCCAGCACAACAACCGTGCTGGGGTGTTGAATGGCCTGGCCTGAACGTACAGTACGGCGCAGGTAAAGCGTATCTTCGGAGGCCCGCGGATCATGCACGGCTGCCTCCTGCGTGATATATTGGGTGACCTCATCTTGCGAGGAAGGCGGGGGCAGCGGCGTGGATCTTCCCTCTAACTGATCTTGCTCTTCCGATGCGATCGTCATGTGATAGTGCGCGAGCAGGCTTTCAAGCTGCACTCGTTCACCACTGTGCAGCATGCGACGCGTGGTATCAACACTCAGTGAGGCACCACGAAAAAAGGTGGGAGACTCCGCAAGTCGACTGGCCAGAGCCTGAAGCAGTTCGCTAAAAGGGGTGTGCGGCTCCAATGTTAAACGCAGTCCATTGCGTGTGCCCTTGATGGCGATATGTCCTTGCACCGGCTGTCTCTCCTCACTTTCGCGTCGATCATGAAATAGACGATCTTCAGGCGTTTCGTGTAGTGAACGTTGATCCATCCCTATATATCCCCATTAGTCAATGGACGCAGGATAAAGGAATTATTGCTGCTGTAGCATATGCATACGCGGCGATACATCCAGCCATACGTCATGATACAGTATAAGCCCGTGACAGCGAAAACGCAAGAAAGAAAGAATTTTCTGCCCTCCCTCTCTCTACCACCCATCCACCTCACTTGCTAAATAAACATGTGAATGCATAAATACGATAATAATCAATACTCATGAAAAACATCCCCTGAAGCCGCTCCAGAGGCCGCTGTGTAGGGTGTGTAGGGTTGGTGGAGGGTCTGTGGAGGGTTTGCAGCCGCTCCAGAGGCCGCTGTGTAGGGTGTGTAGGGTTTTTGACATCGATTCTGGAAAAAAATCTACCGTTTTTTGTACCTCTATCAACTTGCCTCACCTCGCTCCAGAAGAGGCTGTGTAGCTTATGTAGCTTTCATGTAGCTTCTATGTAGCTTTGCATCGGCCTCTGGAGCGATCCTGTAGCTTTATGTAGCTTTCCAGTACGAGTTTTCCAAAAAATAGAGACCGGAGTGATCGTCTCTTGCGCACCGGCCTGCGCCATGCGTACAATGGCTGTACCATACAAAAAATTCGCTGAAAAATAGCGAGCATATAGAGGTCACAATGGCTGATTTTATGGATTTTCCAACGGCGCGCGAGCGCATCTTAACTCGCGGCAATACCACCATCGGCGTCATCCCCGAGCTATGCCTGGTCTCGCATTTCCAGGTAGGAGCATGGGAAATCCTCTACCGGCCTGCGGAAACCGGCAATGTGAAGCGCTGGGGCCTGCCACTCATGATCCCCAATTTCGCACATCTGAAAAATGGCATCTTTATAGAAAAAGGCACCACGCTCCCCACCCACGGCTTCGGACGCAACCTGCCCTGGAATGTGAAAGAACTGGAACAGACCCGCATCAGCCTGCGCCTTGAGAGCAGCGAGGCCACGCGCCCACACTACCCCTATACGTTCACTTTTACAGCGACCATCGAGGCCGGCGAAGGCACGCTCACCTACACGCTCTCAATGGAGAATCGCGGCGACGAGACCATGCCGGTCGCTCCGGGCTTCCATCCCTACTTTGCTATCGCACAAAAAGATAAGCCAAAACTGGTGACCGATGGCCCACGCGGCTTCGCGGTCAGCGCCTTCCACTGGGACACTCACCCGCCCGATAACGCCTACCCGTTCGAGCGGCAGGTGACGGCCGACTTCCCACGACGAGGCACGCTCACCATAACGGAACTGCCCTGCGCCGGCCACTATTCGCTCAAGGAGATGCAGGTCTGGTCCGAGCCGGACAGCGCGGCGGATCACGCCTTTGTCTGCCTGGAACCCATTGTGACGCGAGCAGACGGCCTGAACCGCCCCCAGGACCGTCTCAACATCGCCCCTCACACCACCCATACCCTCACCCTACAACTAACAGCAGAACCACTATAAGGGGAGCGGGAGTACTTATCCTCTCCCGCTGCGCCAGAGACGTTGGCAGTCTGGATAAGAGGCTGGTGGGAAGAGTATGCATATGGGGCCGCCCCATCGGCGCTCACTGAAGCAGGGGATAGCCCCTCACCAGGGGGCGCGGGGG
>JAFMRP010000113.1 GCA_017354095.1 Ktedonobacteraceae bacterium | reverse complement strand
ACAATACTTCCGGGTAATCATCCCTTCCCCATTCTCCGCTTGCTCGACTTCTCGTTCAATTGGACGAATACCACGAACTTGCTTTTTCAGTTCTTTCTTGGCATGACGATCAGCTTCATAGACTGGTTTTGCCGCTTCGCGCAGATAATGAAAGTGACACAACTGATGAGGAATATCTGGGAATGTAGTAGCTACTGCATTGCGAATTGACTTTTGACCATCTGAAATGACTCCACGAATGGGGACAGAGAACGTATCTTGTACTTCTTTGAGCAGCGTTACCAGTTCGGCCTCGCGTTCGCTCAACAGAGGCCGAGCAAGCAGGATCTCGCCTGAGACACAATCACGAACCACCCAGAGCACTTCATGACCAACATCTGGCTTCAATCCATCCACTGCCAGAATGAATAAACCCTGCTTCTGCACAAGAGATCGGAGGCGTTCTCGGTCTGTCATGTGAAGCGTCACCAATTCTTCATATCGTGCTAAGAGGTTGAGCACGGTTCGTTCACCAATCGTCAATCCTCGTTCATGGAGGCTCTGATGGATCTCGGCCAGATTTTGATGTCGTTGATACCGCAGGAACCCAACGAGTGCAATCACATCCAATCCATATTCCCCATGTGGTAACGCCCATGCTCCTTCCGCCTCTGGTCGATATGGCTGGTGATAGCGTGGACACGCTGGAGCATTACATCGACGCACCGCCATCTGGAGACGATACCGTCCAGCGAGAGTGGTCACTGTACGTTGGGTATGATAGGCAATATGAGATGCATTGCCGCAGGCCAGGCAAGTGGTCGAGAGCGGCTCAAAAGTCTGGAGAGGAAGTTTGACCAAAGCATGAGAAGGTCTTGCCATACGACCATTTTCTTTCTGTTCATTTCAATGCGACAGTGAGCGTGAAAATCCAGTAACGTCAAGAAATCCTTCCGTCTCCGAAAAGATACGATCTTTGAAGCACTCGAATGGCAGAGAATCTGCCATTCGAGCAGGGGGTATCCTCTGTCCTCTGGCTTATGGACAGAGCACGATTTTGCCATAGGAGGTTCGCGACTCAAGCAAGCGATGCGCTTCTGCAACGTCTTCGAGTGCAAATGTGCGCATGATGTGGGGGCGTACCTTCCCTTGCTCGACGTAATGTCGCAATGCCTGTCGTCCTTGTGCAATGAGATCAGGATGCTGCTGCATGAAGGTGAAGGACGAAAAGCCCTCGATTCGTTTCAAACCCATCATGAGACTCAAAAGGCTCTCTGGTGGCAATGCAGGGATATTTCCACTGGCCGCGCCGTAGATAATGAGACGACCAAAGGGAGCCAGGAGTGGAAGGCTCTCGATCAGGATCTGGCCACCAACCATGTCCAGAAGAACATCGACGCCTTTTCCCTCAGTTGCCTGCATGACCTGTTCGGTCCACCCCGGCTCCGTGTAGTTGATGAGGGTGTCAGCTCCCAGCGCCTGCGCCACGTCGAGTTTAGCCGCAGAACTGGCGGTAGCGAGAATCTGCCCTGCCCCCATCGCCCGCGCAAGTTGGACCACAAAATGTCCGATGCCTCCGGCAGCCGCGTGAATGAGCACACGTTCCCCAGGGCGCACCTGTGCCGAGGTCGCCAGGAGATGATACGCTGTCTCACCCGCCACGGGGAGGGTCACCAGTTCCTCTGGAGAGAGCGAGATATCCGGCAGAGGATGAAAACGGAGGGCGAGAGGCACCAGCGCGTATTCTGCATAGGCTCCCGATGGAGCAAAACCGAGGATATGCTCTCCCACATGAACCTCGTCCACCCCTGATCCCACCTGGACCACGGTGCCATAAACATAGTCACCTGGTGCCACCGGGAAAGAGGGCGTTCCCCACGGTGACCCCTCGTTGCGCATTTGCGTATCAACAAACCCAACATCAATAGCTTCGACTTTGACTAATACCTGGCCTGCCTCAGGTTGGGGAACAGCCACATCCTCGATCTGTAAGACTTCTGGCCCTCCAGATGTGTAATATCGTACCAGCTTCATTTCTTTCTTCCTTCTTTCTTCCTCGATTTCAACATGTTCGCACACTCACGTTATGCCGAGGGCTCAAGCGGAACATCAGGCATGCATCAGGATCATTCCTGGCCACGGCGAGTGCCTCGCGTCTGAGACGCGGGCATTGGGTGTTCCGCGTGGGAGACAAGATCATGTTGTCTGTCTGGTGATAGTATGACGCGATACCTCTGCATTAACCAGGAGTGTGTTGTATCATATGTCTAGCAAGACATAGCCTCATGGTGAGAGCATGCGAGAGGGTAACGAGGAACAGATGAGAGAAAGAATCAAGAGCCGTGCGGGATTAGCCGATTTTTTACAAAACCGTCGTGCTCGTCTGCATCCAGAACAGTTTGATTTCCCCCCATTTCAGAGAAGACGCACACGCGGCCTCAGACGAGAAGAACTTGCCCAACTGGTGGGTGTGGGCGTTTCCTGGTACACCTGGCTTGAGCAAGGCCGGGACATTCAGGTTTCTGATCAGGTGTTGGAACGTCTTGCATCCATCTTGCAACTCAACGCGGAAGAACGCCGCCATCTCTTTCTGCTGGCACAAGGTCCAGGTCCATCCCTGGATGAACAGGAGAGTCAAAAGTACATGCCCAATGCCACCACTCAAGCCATCCTAGATGGCTTCATGTACCCGGCCAGGCTCTTCGATCCACGTTTGAATGTGGTCGGATGGAATGAAAGCGCGAATCGAGTCTTCGGCGATTATTCCCGCCTCTCTGGACGAGGACGCAACGCCCCCTGGTTTCATTTCATGTGTCCGTCTGCACGAGTCTTTCATGTCCACTGGGAACGTGAGGCATGGCGCTGCCTCGCCTCTTTGCATGCCAGGTATGACCAATACCCCGATGATCGATGGTTAACCGAGTTGATTGCTGAGTTGCAGCAAGCCTGTCCGGAGTTTCGCGCCTGGTGGCCTGAGCATGAGATTGTGTTGGATTGTGGCAGTCTCTACGAAATCAATCACCCGCTGGTTGGCTGTCTTGCATTGCACCCCACCGTCTTCCCCATGCCTGAGCAGCCTGACTTGCAGATGGTTGTCTATACGCCACTGGCCCAAGAAGACACCACAGCCAAACTGAGAGCGTTAATGCGCCACTGAGGGCCACTATCACAAGATGCTATCGTAATGCCTGGATGGGCTATGGCTTGAAATGGCACACGCGTTGTTATTGCGGCGGAGCGATCCCAGAGAACAATGCGGTCCTAGTTTTTTTTAAAGAGAGCCAACCAGATGGAGCAACTGTTTTCGTTCACATTCCTCGTCAACAATGGGAACGAGTTGCAGCATTAGCTCATCCAAGCCACTCGCCAAAAGCTCTTTGAGACGATGACGTATGGTTTCCTCAGTACCACTGACCACCAATGTTCGTACTAAGGTATCAATTTCTTCTTCATTGCCGTCCGCTGCTCTCTTAAAGCCTGCAGCCGCCCACATCCGCGTGAAAGAGCGAAAGCGCGCGGCAAATTGTATCCCCTGGCGCATCTTTGCGCGAACTTTTTCTTCATCCGTACTCAGCGCAACCCGCACATGCGCAATGATTGGAGGGACGGGACGGCCTCGCTCCTCTGCCCCGGCGCGTAGTTGAGGCAGTGCCGACTCCAGGAGATAGGGGATTGGGCAGGCCCAGGAGATCGCGCCATCAGCTATCTCCCCTGCCAGCCTGAACGCTTTGAGGCCGACTGCTGAAGTCAAGAGAGGAACTGAAGCGCTCTGTGGCATCGTTCGCACAGAAGCGTTCAGGGGCGTGTACTCCACGTTGAAAAACGTCTCGTGGTGAGAAATCGCACCATCATTGAAAACGCCGCGCAGGATCTCCAGATACTCCTGGAGATAGGCAAGTGGAGTTGTCTGCGCGAGGCCATACGAGTTCTCAATCAGCATCCGGTTGCCGGGACCAATCCCTAAGCGCAGGCGTCCAGGAGCGAGAGCCTCTATGGCGAAAACCTGTCGTGCCAACGTCAACGGGTGACGTGTATACACGGGAACAATCGCGCTTCCAAGCCTGATGCGCTCAGTTTGCGTGGCAACCGCCGCAAAGAATGTGACAAGGTCGGCATCTCCAGCATTCTGTGCCCAGATTTGTTGGACCCCTGCCCGCTCCGCTTCGCAGACCCTGGAGATGGCGTCCAGAATATCAGTCGCCTCAGAAAAAATCCCAACACGATCACGAATGGAGCGCGGGGTCTCAACAGTTGAAAGCTGCTCTTCTTGTTGCATCACCTATTCTCTCTTTCTTTTATCTGCATATTTTGTCCTCTACAAGGTGACCGAATGGATCAGAGGGGAATAGACGAGCCAATCGGCCTGGTGGTATTATGGAGCAGCATCCCTGCTGAAACCAGGAGTGTGTTTTCTCATAGGTGTAAAAAGTACCAGTTTTTCGCTGCTGGATAATGAGGAACAGATGACAGAACGTGTGAAGCGCCGAGCAGGACTCGCCGATTTTTTGCGTACCCGTCGTGCTCGCCTGCGTCCCGAACAGTTTGACCTGCCAACAGGTGCGAGGCGACACACGCCTGGACTCCGACGAGAAGAACTTGCTCAGCTCGTGGGTGTGGGTATTTCCTGGTACACGTGGCTCGAACAAGGCCGAGATATTCAGGTCTCCGATCACGTCCTCTCTCGCCTCGCAGATATCTTGCTGCTCGACGGTGAGGAGCGCCGTCATTTGTTTACGCTGGCACGCAGTCACGTTCTGCTGCCAGGAGAACCAGATGGAGAGAAGCTTTCACCAAACACTCCCTATCAATCGATCCTCGACGCGTTTCTCTACCCGGCCCAACTGCTCGATCATCGTTTGAGTGTGGTGGCGTGGAATGACAGCGCAAATCAACTCTTCGGCGATTACGCTATCCTCTCTGAGCGCGAACGTAATCTAGTCTGGTCGCTCTTCATGGACCCGCTGCAACGTCAACGCTTTGTTCACTGGGAGCGGGCCGCACGCGGTTGCATTGCACACTTGCATGCGATGAGGGACCAGTATGGCGATGATGCATGGGTAACGGAATTGATTGCCGATTTGAGTGCCTCCAGTCCTGAATTTCGGGCCTGGTGGCCTGAGCACAAGATCCTCTTAACGTGCAATAGTTCGAGTGAAATGTATCACCCCCTGGTCGGCCACCTTACGTTTCAGCTCACGACTTTTACGGTTCCCCAACAACCTGAGAGGGGAATGGTGGTCTATACCCCCTTGCCGCAGGACGACACGGCGGCTAAACTCGGTGTGTTGATGAGAGGGGAAGCGTATCCTCATCTCTAACCTGACAAGATGAGACAACAGAGCTGTTTGGGAACAACCATCCCAGAGGAAAATGCGGTTCTAGAAAAAAAGCGCACCCGCGATGATCCAGTATGTGAAGCTTGCCACGCCCCCGCTGGAAATAGGGGTGCAATTGGTGATCCAAAACACGTTTAAGAGCAATAATGAGGTCATATCAAGGCTTCCGAAGGTGGGTGGAAGCGCGTTTGGTGAAGGTTGTGACTGCGACGATCTGTGGTGAGTGATTGCTCGGAACACCTTCATCGTCTCCTCTTCTTCAGTACTGGTGGGATCTATAGCTCATCCGTCGCGTCATGTGTTACGATGTTCTGCATTTGTTGGTTCATCTCGTTGCTGTTGAAGCCGCAAAGGACACATGCAACTGAGAAGAAAACGCTCTGCTACAGAGGGAAGCAGGAAAAAAGAGGACCTCTCCGTCTGCGAGGCAGCGTCATGAGTAACCCTCCAGTCTCTTTTTATTAAGAGAATAGCTATAGCCATATTTGTCCAGGTAAATAATGGTAAATGCTTTCTTTGCATTTTTCAATCTTTTTGCTTGTCAGTAGCAGCTTCGTCATATTTAGCCTGTTCTGTTATAAAAGCCTCAAACAAATCAATCAATAGAATATGCAATGATGGTACTATTTGCACCATCATTGCATATCTTGCTCTCGCCAGGAGTGCTTCGCAGTTTCTGGAGGAGAGCCATCCACTTTGCCAGGAGGAGGATGTCATGTCGGTTTTTCTCTTGTTCCACCGCCAGCGCTTTCAAGAGGAGCAGTTTCTCCAGGGGTAAGCACTCGGTAGCAGGAGGCTTCCAGCGCTCCCTCCTCCCATTGCTCATAGGTACACCTTCGAACGATCCGCCAGCATTCCAGCGGGCCAAGGCAAATGTTCTCGCCTGTCACTCGCGCAGGATACCGTGCCGTGAAACGGGTGAAATCCTCTTGCGTCACGATGAAATCGAGATCCTTTCCTGCTGAGCGCAAGCCATCGTATTCCATGGCTGCTCCTCCAAAGAGGAGCGGTTTCTTATGAACGTCAAAGTCATCGATGACCGATGACATGTCGATGATCGCCATTGGTGCTTCCTCCTTCTGCTCTCATTCTCTCTACCAGCATGACCAGGTTGTCCATCTTCTTGCCCTTTTTCCTGCGTGCCACAGCGCCTTGCCCCATGGCCTGTGCTCGCTGTTGCGAAACCGTTCATCACCTGCACCGTCACACCTCCTCATCGCTCGCGATCGCATCTCGCCAGGAGCGTGCCTTCATGCTTCCCATACTCATAGCCGGTATTCCAGAAAAGCCATGAGGCATGCACCATCCCTGTCCGCGCCATGTGCCGCAGATTTGTGCTGGGGGGATCTGAACCCCTCGTGCGTCGCTCCTCATGTTCGCCCGGGATATGGGATGGGCAGGGAACGCGAACGATCCGGCGCCAGATGCAGTCTCAATGCTGCTGGCACCTGCGTCAGCAGCAGAGGGTAATGAGCCTGGCGGCACAGCAGCACCGCAGCTTGCCACCATTGCCGCGCCTCGGCTACCAGATGAAGCCGCTCCCAGGTTCCGGCTAGCCCCAGCAGGTTTTCGACATAGTGATAGCGATCACCTTGCTGCGCGGCCAGGGCGAGCGCGTGTTGGAAATGGGTCGCTGCTCCTGAGAGATCGCCTTGCTGTGTGGCCAGTTGGCCACGCAAATGCTCATGCATGATTGCAACCTCGGGATCAAGAGGGTGTGCCATTTGCACCAACCACCGGTTTGCCTGGTTCAAATGACCCCGTTCCAGCGCCACCTGTCCCAACCGATGGCACGCCATCTCCATGCCTCTGCGATACCCACAGCGCTCAAATCGATCCAACGCGGTATGGAAGTGCGCTTCGGCATCATGGAGCATTCCTGCCCGTAGCAAGATCAGTCCCTGCGTACTCATGCTCAGCCCCAGCGCTGCTTGGCGGAGCCTGCCCATGCGAGAGAGCTGCTCGCGGAGCCGTCTGGCTATGATACAGACTCGTTGCGCCGCAGTGGTCTGACCACGCAGGCTGAAGATGTTGGCCATATTATTCAGGACCGTTGCGAGCGTTGATGCGCTCCATCCAGAGACGCAGCGCTGTTGTGCCAGACGGTAGAAAGACATGGCCTGCTCAAAATCGCCTCGCCGCCGAGCAAGGTAGCCTAACAAACACAGCAGATCAAGAGCCTGCTTGCGTTGCCGAGAAGCGCGGGCCAACTGCAATCCCAGGTGCAGGTGATAGCGTGCCGCGGCGACGTTGCCGAGCTGTAAGAGCGCCCGTCCTCGGAGGGCTTCACTCTCGCACGTTGAGACCAACGGGAACAGGGTGGCCAGAACCAGGGCGGGTTGTTCCTGTGCAAGGAGCAGCTCGGCTTCCCATTGCGCAAGCTGCTGTTGCAGGTCGCTGGGATCATCAGCCACATCCCTCCGAAGGCATCGGAGAAGCGCGTGGCACGTTTCCCAATCACCTCGCATACGTGCCTGCTGGAAGGCTTCATGCAGGAACAAAATCTCATTCGGTGATGAGGAAGCTGCCACCAGGGGATCCCTCATCGTGGTGCTGGCTTGCGCAGGATCATGACTCCTCTGCATCACGCCTCCTCCAATCACTCCCGCGCTCAGTAGGAGCGCCACTCGTAAGCAAGCCTCTGGCTTCGAGCTCGTCCAGCAAGGTGATCAGTTGCTCCGGTGCGCACTGGAGCAACTGACTCAAATCACTGAGGCTTCTTCGTCCATCGACGGAGATCAGCACCTGCCGCTGGCGATGGGACAGCGATGCCAGTTGTTCCTGGCTGGGACGATGCACCCAGCGCGGAGGTGGTCGGTCACTCCAGCGTCCCCAGACGGCTCCTGCTGGGGAACATGCGCCATGCAGTCCTTCTTCGGGCCTGTGGGCACGTGGCAAGGGGACGGTGGCAAGCGCGGCTACCGGCCAGACCTGCCAGGTCAGTGTTCCCCATTGCCGACAGCGTGCCAGGACGTGTGAACCGGTAAGGAGAACCTTCCCACTCTGATGATCGCACATCTGACAGGTATGAAGCTGTCCTCGCTCAATCAGCAGCAGCACGGTCACCTTTCCCTGTCGTGACAGATCACCAGCGTGCTGAAGCGACGTCGCTTCAGAGCGGAGTGCACAGGTCTGTTTCCGCGCCTGCAGGAGCTCCAAGAGCGTCTGTAAGGGGAGGGTCAAGGTCTGTGGGATGGTGCTCACGTCCATCAATGTTCATATCACTCCTTCTTCTCTGATTGCTCCGATGCGCTCTCATCCATGTGACCGCACGTCGATGGTGCTGAAGGCAATGGGCCTCCTTCGAGCACTTCGCACCACACGTGCATGGCCTCTCGTTTCCCAATGTGCTGGGCCAGGGAGTCGGTGATCGCTTGCATCCGCTCCAGTCGAGCGGCGATCACCTGATGGCGAGCCGTTCCAGCAGCGATCCCCGAGAGGGCTTGTTGCCCGGCGAGATGCTCGGCTTCGATTTGCGCTCGGAGTTGGGCGACGTCACTCTTCCTCATCCGTTTGACTCCTCTCGATGGTGCCCATGGAAATAGGTTCTCCCCGTGCTAAAGCCTTGAGGATATGCCTGAACCTGTACGGCTGCGGGATTGCACTGCTGCTGGCGTATCCATGAAGCCGCCAAGCGACGAGCATGGTTCGCATCACGGGCATAGACCAGCGTGTGGTATGCTCGCTGTTCGCGAATCACGGTCATCAGTTGTAGGGTAAGGATTTGTTCGTCACTCATCATCGCACCCCTGCTTCTGATGTTGATGGTCACGAGATTGCTCAGCGCGTTCGTGGTGTTTTGTTGTGAGCGCGCCCATCCGGTCCAGGCGAGCATGCATGAACTCGTGACGTGCTGTGCCTGTGGCAAGGTCGTATAAGGCCCGCTGTGCTGCTGCGTGCTCTTCCTCGACCTGAGCGCGCAACCGTGCCATCTCACGGTGTTGCTCAATCATTGTTCCTCCGCTGCACCTTCCACCTGAGCTGACTGATGCGACGAGAGAAAGCTGGCTCATGTCCCGGAGGGGGATCTTGCCAGGTAAGCTACTGGAGCCCTCAGGTTTGGCCGTGACGGTGACCTGTGACGCATCACAGTGGTGCTTGCGTATCCAGGGAGCAGCCAGATCCCTGGCCTGCTGCTCATCACGGGCGTAAAGCGAAAGCACCCTATCGCGGTGCTCTTGACAGACGCTCACCAAGGAGTGTGACAGTTCCTTTGTCTCGTCGCTCATGCCCTACTCCTTAGCTTTACCCCTTGCTTCCCACAAGAAGAATAAGACCCCAGA
>JAFMRP010000732.1 GCA_017354095.1 Ktedonobacteraceae bacterium | reverse complement strand
TGAAGAACTTGTGCGCTTTGTCTGTCCCCTTGAAATGGCAACCGAACGATATGCTTGTGAAGATATCACGATTGCGGGAACAACCATTCCACGTGGTGAGCTGGTCATGGCAGTGATAGGGTCAGCAAATCGTGACGCAAACTATTTTGATCATCCTGATGCACTGGACATTACCCGCAAGAACAACAAACATTTGTCATTCGGCCACGGTGTGCATTTTTGTCTTGGTGCTTCGCTGGCCCGGCTTGAAGGGCAAATCGCCATAAGCACGCTGATCCAGCGAATGCCCAATTTGCGTCTGAGGGGTGCACCGGATCAGCTTCGTTGGCGTGGCACGTTCGTCCTTCGTGGACTAGAGACACTTCCCGTGTTATTCTAGCTTCGTTGCCTTTTGCGCACATGGGTCAACATATGTTTGAACTTCAACAGGATAAAAGCTCCGAAGACCAAACCAATCAGGACATACAGGATTGGATTGCGCAGCGAGAAGGCCCCGAGGATCATGTTCGAGAGGAGCACGGTCCCAAAGGCATGAGCGCTGATCATGATGATGAACAGGAATGCCACTGCTATGAGGAGAATGGGCCCTCTCTTCTTGTTCTTGAGATGCATCATCTTCTGGCCTCCTCTTTGAAGGCACAGATAAAGCCTACTCCTGGGAAAGAGGAGGCGCGGGCGGGCGGCATCTCCTCTGTTTCCAGGCGCTCAAATCCTGCTTCTTTGAGCAGCGTCAGAAGATCATGCATCCTGCTTCCTCCGGCGTGAAAGCTCGTCGCCCGACCTGCCCGGTCGGCTTTGTGCGTGAAGTCGGCAATGACCAGGCGTCCTCCTGGTTTGAGCACACGAGCGATTTCCGCGACCCCCTGACGTTTGAGAGGAGCGGGTAAATGATGCATCATCAGGGTGGAGAGCACCACATCAAACGTCTGATCGGCAAAGGCCAGGTGTTCGATCACTCCCACCTGAAAATCGATGGGTATATGGCGCCGGGCTGCCTTCGTATGGGCTCGGGCTATCTGTTCTTCTCCTGGATCAATGCCGAAGACGCGGCCCGTTGTCCCAACGCGGATCTTCGCTTCGATGGCCAGGGTTCCTGTCCCGCAGCCCACATCCAGCACCGTTTCTCCAGGCTGGAGATGAGCCAGTGTGATGGTTCTCTGCCTCAGCTTCCCCAACTTGCCAGCGAACGAGAAGGAGTCAGCAAACCATTCTCCCAGATCGTAGCGCCAGCCTGAGTTCAGAGTCAGACCTTTTGTCTTGTGGTCTGACTCTTTGCCGGGTGTGGGATGGAGGTGACGTGCGAGAAAGTCATGCATGGATTTTGCTCCTTTGAGTTGACAATGTGACTCTTTTGAGACAGATTCTCTCATATGGGTTGCTGTCTCTGAGGAAAAGGGTAGCTCATCGGGCGGCATGAGACAAGAATCAATCAGTGCTATCTGTCTCGCATGAGACAAGGAGCGAAAATTGACTCTATCAGGGGAGCATTGAGAGCTCTTCTAAGATAAGTGGGCAAGGACCCATTCGGTCAGGTTGATGGCGATTTCAACTCGCTGGCGGGCCTCGCCACAAAAGTAGTGTTTCAGCAGGGTTTCAACATCTGGAGGCGTTAGCGATAGGTCCTTGAGGTGAGCCCACACGGAGCTGTTGGGGGGCATGGGCTTGTCGTTGACGGCCCACAGGCCAACGAGGGTTATCCACGAAGTGGTGCTGGCGACGAACGCCGCTTTGAGTAGATCGTCCGATTGGAGGGCAACGTTCATTTTGAGTAGTGCACTCTGGAAGTTATGCGCGATCTCGTGTCGCTCTTGTTCGGGGGTGCGGTAGGTCTCGAAGCGTTCCCGAGCTTGCTCTCTCAGTTGTTGCAGCACGTCTACGGGGTCGAAGAGGATACGCCCGTCGAGGTAGGGATAGACTTCCATGGGGTTGGCGGCGAGTTTGGATTGAGCCAGAGCTACATCGGCGTATCCCTGTTCGATCTGGATACCCTGGCGAAGCTCTGATTGAAAATTCCGGCTGGTACCGGGGGTGAGAATAAAGCGGAGGTCGAGGTCTGTTCCGGGAAGGGCATCTCCCCGGGCGACGGAGCCAGTCAGGAGGATACCGATAATGTCTTGCTGTTTGCGTGCCTCGTCAACGATCTCTTGTAGGAGTGCTTCGTACATGTGTTTGTTGATCCTTTAATTACTGATAGCCTGTCAATGCCGGGTTTTATTATCGCTGAGCAAGCAGGTTTCTTGCAAGCCCCTGGCCACCCGCGTCGCGCCAGCCACTCGCAAGGGGGGCCTTACATTTGGGGATGGCGAGAGAGAAGGATCTGAGAGGTTTTTGCCCCTCATTTTTCGGGGGGCTGCTCGAAAAATGAGAGGTAGTGCGTGATATCGCTGGTTAGCTGAAGAAGGCGTTGGAGGCGCCGCTGGTGTGCATGGTTTGTGAGTTGCGGATCAGCGAGCGCGAGACGATGTTAAGCGCCTGTTTGATGGAGGCGGCGTCGGCGTTAGCCTGCAGGGTGTTGGTGAAGCCGATCTGGCGTGCGATATCCTGTGCCAGGCCTTCTTCGCCGAAGCCGACCAGCACGAAGGTGTATATTTCCTGGGCCAGGAGGTCCGTTACGACCAGGTGTACCTGCCGGGCTGTGCTGCGCGAGACGTTATCTTCACCGTCGGTGAAGACGATGTAGGTGATTTTTGTACGCACGCCCTGGTTACGCAGGTCCTGGCCATAGGCAACGGCGCCGATCAGCCCGTGCAGGATGGCGTCGTAGAGGGCTGTTGCGTCGTCTGGCTTGTAGCTGGTTTTGTTGAGGGACGGTACAAACTCCATTGGTGTATAGCCGTGCAGCAGGTAGGGGGCTGTATTAAAGGTCCAGGCGGAGAGCAGCATCTGGTCGGCCTGCCGGCTGGATTTGAGCGTATCGATCATGGTGTTGTACGCGTCGATGACGTCCTGGCGGAAGGGCCGCATGCTGCTGGTCATGTCGAGCAGCGTGACGATCAGCTGTGCCCGGTCGCTGCTGAGGGCGTCGCTGCTCACGCCCTGCGCTCCGGCGGCGGTGACGGGTGTGAGATTATTGACGAGAATTTCTTTTGTCTGCGGGCCGATGCCGCTTTTGCCTGCTGCTGCCTGGGCGTTCTGGAAGAGGTCCTGAACGCTGTTGACCGAGGGCTGGTTATTCTGTGTATCTGACATGGTTGGTTGCTCCTTTCTCTCGCCTTTCCCAATTAGTGTATATTTAACACTAAGTTGACGGCCAAAAAAAACTGGCAAACGTGTTCTGTGCAAAAAAGGTTGTCATTCCCTTGCGCACCACGACCAGCCAATTAGTGTAACGTTTACACTTTCTGGAAGAAGTATAGCAGAAGATTGTGGAGAAATCAAGGGCTTTGATAGGAGATTTGCCTGCCTGCCCGGGTGATTGTGCGGAACGAACGTTGTACAATCTAGAGAGATAGTCAAATCTCTCTATTTAGGCAGTTTTAAACATTTAGAGGAAGGAGTGTTCAGGGATGAATGAACCACCTGTGAACCGGAACCGGCTGCAGGGGTATGTCCAGGACATATCAGCGCGTGCGCGGGATGCATGGGCGCGTGTCAGGCAGCCAGGGACAGGGGGCAGAATTCTTAGCTGGTCCCGCGAGCAATTACGGGAGCTTGTGGCGGGTGTACGTTTCCTGACCGTCATTCCTGTGCCTGGTAGTGCATGGCTCTCCAGTTCCAGCGGTAATGTCGTCGATTCGCGGCCGGTGACTGGCAGC
>JAFMRP010000731.1 GCA_017354095.1 Ktedonobacteraceae bacterium | reverse complement strand
CTGATCTTCAATCGTCTACAAAATACCGTCAATCCCTGGCTGGCCGCCAGCTATCACTGGGAACAACCAACGCGCCTGGTCTTTCAACTACGCCACGATGTCCACTGGACCGATGGCCAGCCGTTTACCAGCGACGACGTGGCCTATACCCTTACTCTGCTCAAACAATATCCCGCGCTGGACTCCAATGCCCTGTGGCATACGATCAAAGATGTTGCCAATCCAGACCCCTACACGGTGGTGATCAATCTCAGGCAGCCCTCTAACCCTCTTCTCTGGTACCTGGCGGGCCAGACCTATATTGTGCCTCGCCATATCTGGCAGCAGGTGAAAGATCCAGTGAACGACCAGAATTCCCATCCCATTGGTACCGGACCGTTCAAACTCAAGTCCTTCGATCCTGCTCTCTATATACTGGCGCGTAATCCCGGCTACTGGCAGCCCGGCAAACCTTACGTCGATCAACTACGCTACCCCGCCTATGAATCGAATAATAGCGCCGATCTGATCCTGACTCAGGGATCGATCGACTGGACTGGCCTCTTTAGCGAAAAGGTGGATGAGAACTTCGTCAAACGCGATCCCATACACGATCACTACTGGTTCCCACCCGTGAGTGTCGTGATGTTTTACTTGAATACCGCGAAATATCCCTTCAATAATCTGGCAGTTCGCCAGGCCATCAGCCTGGCTATCGATCGCCAGCGCCTCTCAAAAGAAGGCGAAAAGGGGCTGGAACAGCCTGCCCATCCTTCAGGCCTGGTGCTGCCATCAGAGAAACCCTTCCTTGATCCCCACTATGCCGATCTGTCCTTTAGCGTCGATGTGAACAGGGCCAGAACACTGCTCGGAAACGCTGGTTTCACCCTCAATAGCCAGGGCATCTACGCCGATCAGCAGGGACGGCCCCTGTCATTCTCCATCATGGTCGTTGATGGCTGGACCGATTGGGAGGCCGATAGCCATTTTATCGCGGATGATCTTAGCAAGATTGGCATGCAAGTCGACGTGGATACTGTGGATTACAATGACTACATACCTTCCTTGCAAAAGGGCAATTTCGATAGCGCTATCTCCTGGACGAATAGCGGCCCTTCACCCTACTTCGCTTTGAATGGCCTGCTCGCTACCGCGAATAGCGCACCACTGGGAGATATCGCCGCAACCAACTGGGGCCGCTGGCAGGATGACAACACCGATAAACTGCTCAAACAATATGCACAGGCTGACACCAGTAATACACAGTTACAGTTACAGGCGCTGGCCGGCCTGCAGAAAATCATGGTCGAGCAGGTGCCTGCGGTCCCTCTGCTCTACGCTGCTAACTGGTACGAGTACACTACAACACGTTTCACAGGCTGGCCTACACAGGATAATCCGTATGCGCTCCCGGCGCCATACTCTTATCCCGATAGCGAGGTCGTGGCGCTCAATATTCATCGCGTCTAGAAGGGAAAAGCTGTTATGGACACCAGGAGACCTATGCAGTGGGCCGCCCGCATCTCAATCTTCCGCCGCCTCTTCTGGGCGTCGGTTATCGTTGCCATTCTTCCAGGCCTGATTATCTTCCTGCTGGGAGAAGTTGTCTATATCCAGACGTTCAACGACCGCAGCCAGGCTGTCCAGGTCAGTACCGACTCTGTCAAGCTGGCTGCCACGCAACTGGCGAATCTACAACAATTGAACTCGGATCTCATCGCCCTCCACGCTGAAAAGGTGGTCACCAGGAACGTCTCCGGCACTCCCAATGAGGATATCCAGACCCTGGAACGCAATCTGAAAAATGAGATCACTACATTACAGGCAAGCTTTGGTCGAGGCCTTGATACCTATCGCCAGCAGTATCTCATTGCTGCCTCCACCAATATGGCGAGCGTGCGTAATCTGCTTTCCGGCGATAGCGATTTCGCTTCCATCTCCTCTGATCAGCAACAAACGCTCAATACTATCGCGGATCAGGAGTGGCGAGACTACATGCAGGCACAGCAGCAAAGCCTGCAATTGCTCGATTCCAGCGCGTCAGATTCACAACTCCAGGCCGCAATGAAGACTGTTAACAGTAAATATACTCCCCTGGAGCGCGACTGGAATCATGTTGTGGCTGTGGCGGAAACGGTGGGCGATCGCGTGGCGGAAGTGGGACCAGACCAGTTGAAGCCGCTGTGGATGGCAACCGGTGTCGCCGGACTGGGCATCCTGCTCATCGTGATTATCGTCGGCTACAGCGTTAACCTCACGATCGCTCGCCCTCTGCGCCAGCTGGCACTGCTCACCAGGCGCATCGGCCAGGGCGACACGCAGGCACGTGCCCGGGTAGAAGGCGGCGATGAAATCGCCCTGGTGGCGAGTTCCATGAATACCATGCTCGACAGCATTGTGCGCCTGATTCAAGAGACACGGGCACAACGCGAGGCACTGCAGTCCTGGATCGATAAGCTGGCCATTGAGGTCAGTGGTGTCGCCGGAGGCAACCTGCGCGTGCAGGCCGAGGTTACTAACACCCCTATTGGTGTGCTGGCCGAATTCTTCAACTACATGGTGAGAGAATTAAGCGCCCTGGTCGTGCGTGTCACGGTCGCTACCAGGGCGGTCGAGCATTCGACCTCGCTGATTCTGCAACACCTGTTTCAACTGAGCAAGACCAGCGATGTGCAGCTGCAACAGATCAGCGAGGCGAAAGTCGAGTTGAATCGCATGGCCGACTCAAATCGCCAGGTCGCGGAACGCATCCACTATATGGCCGGTACCTCCAATGAGGCGCAGTCGATCATCGACCGGGGTCGTAACGCGGTCAACCAGGCAAATGAAGGCATGCAGCGCATGCACAGATTGGTGCAAGAAACCACCGGCAGAGTCGCTATGCTCGACGACCATTCGCAGGAGATTAACAATATCCTCGATGTGATTTTGAACATAGCTCAGCAAACGAATGCGCTGGCTCATAACGCGGCTTCACAGGCTGAAAAGGCCGGCGCGAACGGCAAGGGCTTTGGCGCGGTCGCCGCCGACATTCAGCGTCTCGCGGAACGCGCCAGAACTCAGGTGGGCTCGGTCGCCAGTATCGTGCAGACTGTGCGGAGAGATATTCGCCAGGCTTCACTCGCTATGCACGAGACGGAGCGCGAGTGCTTCGAGGGCGCGAAGCTGACCCATGACGCCAGCCGCTCTCTGGAGTTCATCTTCTCCTCTATCGAGCGCCAGGCTGGTGAGATTACCAGTATCAACCAGACAACTATGCACCAGCTCCAGGCGTTCAGCGCGGTAGAGCATACTGTCCGCAGCATCGCTGATTCGGCCCGCCAGGTCAATAAGCAGGCACACGAAGCGGCGCGGCAGCTTGATTCCCTGGCACAACTGGTGAAAGAACTGCGTTCATCGGTTGGCGTCTTTAAATTGCGCGAGCAAGATAGCGGCGCAACGACACCCCTGACTTCAGGCACGATGTCCCTCTAACCCAACGCTTTGCCCTTTACCGCTGCTCTTTTCCCTGAGCGGGCTCGGTGAAGGGTTTTTTCTTCCCCATCGCCCAGACTCCATCACGTCGATAGACTCGTACCATCCAGACAGCGAAAACCACTTCAATCATAGAGATGCCCAGACGGTACAGGCTATACCACGCGGGATCACTGCCGGGCAACACACCACTAAGCTGCAGAATATCTACAAACACCGCGATAACAGAGCTTCCAAAAGCCACCAGCAGCAGCCAGAAAAGCCAGTACCAATGGCGCACAACCCCCACAATAACCACGCCAA
>JAFMRP010000730.1 GCA_017354095.1 Ktedonobacteraceae bacterium | reverse complement strand
CTCTTGACGAGATGAACAGGGAGGTGAGAGACCCATGAGCATTGGCGAACTTGCACGCCAGACGGGCGTCAGTATTCGCTCCTTGCGCTACTACGAAACCAAGCAGTTGTTATCCTCTCAGAGGGAGGAGAACGGCTATCGCTCCTACGAGAGCACGGCTATTGAACGGGTCAGAACGATCCAGTTTTATCTGGGCTTGGGACTGACCACCAACGAGATTTTTGACGTGGTGTTTTGTCGCCAACCTGAAGAGGACGAGGCTCTCTGTGAGAAGACAGAAGTATCCCACTGTCCAGATGAGGTTGGCTTCTATCAGCAGAAGCTTGCAGAAATAGAGCAGCAAATCACCTCTCTTGAAAAGGCAAAAATGTACCTCAAACAACGTCTAGAGCAGGTACAGAGGCCCCTCTCTGTGTGATAAGGAGATCCGCCTGCTTGTACAGAGAGAACTCAGCTATTCCGGGTTAGTTCTGTTTTCGGGATAGTATTGGGTAGTAGCCTTCGTCAATGAGACGAGGGTGCGCTTGGTTTTGGACCTCTTCTAGAGACATATAAGAGATATGTAAAGGAGATCGGAGAAGAAATGCAGCATATGAGTGATGTATCCGTTATCGGTTTAGGGCAGATGGGTGTAGCGCTCACGCGAGCACTGCTTGAGCATGGCTATCGCGTTACCGTTTGGAATCGAACACGCCTGAAGGCTGAATCATTGGTTCAGGCAGAGGCAGTCCTTGCAGAGAGTGCAGCATCTGCAGTAGATGCAAGCCCTGTTGTGATTATGTGCGTTGTCGACTACGAGACCGCAGACAGCATATTGGAAACGAAAGAGGTCATTGCTGCCCTGACAGGCCGGGTCCTGGTTCAACTGAGCACAGGCAGTCCTCAGCAGGCCCGAGAAAGCGAAGCATGGGCACGAGCACGAAACGTTGACTATCTCGATGGAGCCATCGCGGCTACTCCTGTTCAGATAGGCAAGCCCAACTCTACCATTTTTGTTTCAGGTGCTCAGACGGCGTTTCAAAGAAGCGAGTCGCTTCTGAGGAGCCTGGCCGGAAACGTCGTTTATCTGGGTGAGCAGATCGGTACTGCATCCGCTGTCGATCTCGCATTTCTCTCCTATCTCTTCGGTTCGATGCTGGGCTTCTTTCATGGTGCTCGTCTCCTGGAAGCTGAAGGACTTCACGTGGCGTCCCTGGGACCTATGATTGCCGACACCGCCCCGGCTATTGGGGGAATGATGAAAAACAGTGCTGATGCCATCGCCAGAGATGCCTATGAACGCCCTGAAAGTTCTCTCAAGATTTGTGCAGAGGGAGTCGAACTCCTTTTGCGACAGGCTCAGGAGGCCCGCATCAATAACGAGTTTCCCAATCTCGCCTCCCACCTCTTCGGGAAAGCAGTTGCTGCGGGCTATGGAGACGAAAAAGCCGCTGCCTTGATAAAAGTGCTCCGCGCCGATGCTCATTGAGAACCCTCACGTTTCACTTTTTGGAGGAAGTAAAGGTTGAGGTTTCTCATTCATTTTCTACAAATAGGCTCGAAAACGACGAAGGAGAGAGATGGAAAAGTATACAGGGAAAAAGACCGTGGTCATCGGTGGGACTACTGGCATGGGTCTTGCGACGGTGATGGCACTTGTGAAAGGAGGTGCGCAGGTCCTGCTCACCGGTCAAACGGAAGCACATCTTGAAGCCACACGAGGTCAGGTGGGAACGCAGGCAGACGTGATCCGATTCAACATGGCGAGCATGACCGATATCCACCGGCTTTACGAGTTGATCGAAGATAAGCTTGGTCAGGTCGATTTTGTGTTCATGAATGCCGGGATTGCGCAACTTGAGCCGTTCGATCAGGTCACTGAGGCTACCTATGAGCAGACCTTCAACATCAATACCAGGGGCGCGTTCTTCACCGCCCAGCGTTTGGCTCCCCTCGTCAAGGAAGGAGGTGCATTCGTTTTCACTACTTCCATCGCTGACGGGAGAGGGACTCCAGGCATGAGCATCTATGCGGGGTCGAAGGCTGCGCTCCGCGCTTTCGCACAGGTGTTGGCAGCCGAGCTTCTGCCCAGAGGCATCCGAGTCAATGTTGTGAGTCCAGGCTTTATCAAAACAGAGACCATGGGTGCCGCTGGACTTTCCGAAGCCGAGAAGGCAACCTTTGAGAAGGTGGGGGATACGATCACCCCCATGAAGCGTCATGGCACAGTCGAGGAGGTAGCTCGTGCAGTCTTGTTCCTGGCTTTCGACGCGACCTTCACCACGGGCAGTACGCTGTTTGTCGATGGCGGTCTTGCCCAAGGTCTCACCCCACCACGTGAGTAGAACCGGCGATCCGAGAGAACTCCTGTGGCCGTGGTCACGGCCACAGTTTTTTCCTCGTTCTGCTGCTTCAAGGATGCTTCAGATCGGAAGCCGAATCCTGCTCAAAGCCGGATATCTCTGTCCTGGTGGGGAACTGCACGATGTTGTTCTAGGAGACAACCCCTCTCGTGTGTCAAGGATGAGGCGAACTGATGTGGAAGGGAACGGCGGCGAAAACGTGAAAAAAGCGTCTCTTGAGAAGTAACAGCTTATCTCGTTGTACAACCCGTGGGCTACTGCCTTCCAAAACACCTACATCTGAAAGAAGTAAGTGGGGCATCAGGGCTTGCTGCCCCAGACTGTTTGAAAGTTGGCTATGGCGCAGAAGTCATCGGCCTGCATATCCTCCAGTGTGCGCTCATATAGCACTTCAATCTCTGGCGCAGTGGTGACTTCGCTGCGTATCAGGAAGGGCTGGAGCAGCTTGAGGAAGGTTTTGAAATTCTCATACATGGCGTTATGCGCCTGAGAGCCGGTCGAAAAATCGAGGGTATATGCCTCTCGCTGAATGTTCTGGAAGCCAGCCATACGTAACAAACGTGGCTGTACGGCAGTAATGCCGTAGTGGTCCCCGGACGGGGTAAAACATTGTCCGGCTAAGCGAGCGGCCTGAATCAGCAGGGAATTATAGCGTGTGAGATGGGGAGAGGTGCTAATACCTATGTCTTCAAATTCGCAGCAGCAAAGGGTGCCTCCTGGCCGCAGGAGCCGGAAGCATTCGTTCAGTAATGGAGGCCATGTGGCAGTTGACTGAAAGCCGGTAATAAAACGCGCGTGAATGATATCGAAGTAGGCATCAGAAAAGGCGAGCGGCTGTTGCGCGTCCATCACCTGGAACCGCGCGTTCATGATATTCTCCAGTTCGGCGGTGAATAGCGCGTAATTGATCATGAGCTGGCTGATGTCGATGCCGATGACCAGGCTTTGAGGAGCGCTTTGAGCGGTTTCCAGCACCCATTCGCCAGGGCCACAGCCGATATCGAGGATGGTACTTCTTTGAGGGAGCTTTATTGATGAAGGGAGAAGGCCGAGGTGTTCTGTTAGCATTCTGGCCTGCCGGGTTAAGCGGGCCATTTCCGCCATGTTCTCGGCGTCAACCTGGTAGCCTGATTGAGGACGATCAGCCTCAGTTGACATACAAATACTCCTTATCTTTTTATGTAAACCTGCCTGTTATTCCATTATATGCGGCACTGGCTGTAGTAGCCAGTAGAGAAGGAGGGTCAGTTATGGGCCGGCTGCCCTCTGTATTCCGAGCACCAACGATGCTGCGCATCTCCCTGCGGTCAGGTGCTCGGAAAGGAAGACCCTTGATATTCCGCCAGAAACGGCAAGTCTCTTGTCCAGACGGCCAACGATGCTCGCGCATCTGGCGCTACGCGCCCAGGCCGTCTG
>JAFMRP010000729.1 GCA_017354095.1 Ktedonobacteraceae bacterium | reverse complement strand
CGAAGCGCGCAAGAATGTGGTGGCTGAACTGGAGCGACTGGACCTGGTTGTCAAGATCGAGCCATATGTTGTGCCGCTGGGCCATTGCCAGCGCTGCGATACCGTTATTGAGCCGTTGATTTCCAAACAGTGGTTTGTCAGGATGAAGCCGCTGGCGAAGCCCGCGCTCAATGCAGTGAAATACGGGCAGATTCGCATTGTGCCTGAGCGCTTTAATAAGACGTATATCGACTGGCTGGAGAACATTCATGACTGGACGATCTCGCGCCAGCTCTGGTGGGGTCATCGTATCCCCGTCTGGTACTGTGATGATTGTGACAATATGATCGTCAGTCGCGAGGATGCCGCAGTCTGCCCGCGCTGTGGGGGGATCTCGCTGTACCAGGATGAGGATGTGCTGGACACCTGGTTTAGCTCCTGGCTCTGGCCCTTTAGTACGCTTGGCTGGCCTGAGGATACGGCGGATTTGCGCCGTTTCTACCCGACCGCGGTCATGGAGACGGGCTATGATATCATCTTTTTCTGGGTAGCGCGCATGGTGATGGCTGGTATCCATTTTATGGGTACCATCCCATTTGACACCATCTACCTGCATGGCCTGGTGCGCGACGCGAAGGGCGAGAAGATGAGCAAGTCAAAAAATAATGTCGTTGATCCGCTGGAGGTGATGGACAAGTTTGGTACCGATGCTCTGCGCTTCACGCTGGCGACCAGCAGCACACCGGGCAATGATATGAAGCTGATCGAAGAGCGCATCATTGGCAACCGCAACTTCGCCAATAAGATCTGGAATGCCTCGCGTTTCGTGCTGATGACGACTGCTGAGATTGGTGGGGGAGTGCCGGGTATTGGCACGCTGCAGCCGCGCACGCTGGCTGATCGCTGGATTCTCAGCCGTTTTGAGCACCTGGTGCAGAATGTGACGCGCCTGATCGATGATTTCCAGCTGGGCGAGGCCGGAAGGCAGGTCAACGACTTCTTCTGGTCCGACTATTGTGATTGGTACGTTGAGATCGCCAAGGTGCAGATGCAGGGTGATGAGCAGGTGCGTGTCACGACCGCTGCTATTCTGCGCGCAGTGCTGGATCAGAGTTTGCGCCTGCTGCATCCCTTCATGCCTTTTGTGACCGAAGAGGTCTGGCAGCATCTCTATCGCGGCAGCGAGCCGGAGCAGGAGAGATGGCCAGCCAGCGCGCTAATCATTGCTCCCTGGCCACGGTTTGACGCGCGCCTGGTGGATGAGCAGGCGGAAGAGCAGTTTGGCCTGGCTCAGGAGGTTGTTACGCGTATTCGTGATGCACGCAACCAGCTGAAGGTTGAGCCAGCGCGGCGTGTGCCAGCTATTCTGGTGGTTGGTGACTACCAGGCCATGTTTGAGGAGCAGAGCCCGCTGATCGAATTTCTGGCACGGACAGAGAAGCCGCAATTGCAGCGTTCGTTAGCGCAGAAGCCTGAGCAGGCCATGGGGATGCTGGCCGGCAGCGTCGAGATCTATCTGCCGCTGGCCGGTATGATCGATATCAAGAAAGAGCTGGCCCGGCTTGATAAAGATATTGCCCAGGCGCAGCAAGATCGTACGCGGCTGCAAGGTAAGCTTGCCAATGAGAATTTCGTCTCCAGGGCGAAGCCCGAGGTAGTGGAGAAGGAGCGTGAGAAGCTGGCCGCGCAGGAGGAGCGCCTGGCGCTGTTGCAGGCCAGGCGTGCAGAGCTGGCGGGGTAGCTCTTCTATTGGTAAAAGAAAAACGAGCAGGCAGAATGCCTGTTCGTTTTTTTGAGAGGAGAGATTAGTTGAGGGCTTTGTCGCCGTCTTTGAGCGCTTTCTCCGCGTTGTTGAAGAGAACCTGGTAAAACTCGGAGAGATTGGGTGCGCCGAGACCGGTCGTATCATCGAAGCCCTTGCCGGCTTTATAGTACAGGTTATCGCCCTGTGTCACATCGTAGTAGGGTTGTTTGCCACCCGCGTTCGCCAGGGCGAAGTAGAACGTGTCGGGGGCATAGTAGTACATGCTTTTTTGTTTGAGCAGACCCTGGTTGACCAGTGCCATGCCGGCAGCCCAGATGGGGGTAGCCGCGCTGGTGCCTCCGACCGCGACCCACTTGCCCTCGAAGTAGATGGGCAGGTTATTGGCCACCGCCGCGATATCGGGCAGCTGGCGCATGCCATTGGCATTTTGCATGCCGGCAGCCTGTTGCCAGCCTGGTTGTTTGAAGAATTTGCTGATGCCGCCACCGCTGCCCCACTGGTTCTGGCAGTAGACCAGGTCCGAGTTATCGGACCAGACCACCTCTTTGCTGCGGTTATTGCCGGGGTCCACATTGAGGGTGGTGCCGCCGACGGCTACCGCGTAGGGAGCACTGGCGGGATAGCTGACTTCCAGGCCAAGCAGCCGGTAGATGCGGTTCATATAGGCGCCGCAGTCGCCACTGGCGACGAAGACGGTCATGTGCAGGGCTTTGTTGAGCAGGTGCAGGCTCTGATTGATCGCGCGCTGGTTCGGGCCGGTAACTCCGGATTCGGGACCACCCAGGCTGATGCTGACGAGCTGGGTGCCGGCTGCGGCGGGTTTGTTGGTGTTATCATTGATAATCTGGCGCAGGGCGTCGTTGAGCTGGATCCAGGAGTCTTTCGAGCCCTTTTGTTTGTTTGCGTCACTGACGTCGGTCTGATAGACATTGATAGCGGCCTGTGGTGCCAGGCCGGCGATCATCTGGATATCCAGAGTGGTTTCCGCGCCTGCGGCGGGTGCGGGTCCATCGATGTTGATGGTTTTGATCTGATTCTTCGCGCCGACGCAGGTGGCATAGTAGTCGATATCGGCCTGTTTGTAGCTATCGATCTCGACCAGATTAATGGTCATGCCCTCGCCGTGCCAGCCATTTTTCCAGAGCTGGTCGTAGCCATAGGCATGAGAGGATTGTGGGGAGTTAATGGCCTGGAAGGACTTCCCCGTTGGGTTACATGCCTGTTGTGAGCTTTGCAGAGACTGGGGGTTGAGGCTGGCCTTGCCCTGTGGGGGTTCGCTGTAGTTATCCAGGCCGGTGATGGCCTCGACCCGATTCGCAATGGACGAAGGCGCTTTGGGGGGCTGTTTAGGATCGGGGGTATAGAAGGTGCGTTTGTCGAGGGTATGCACGACAAACTTTGTCTGCAGGGCGCGTGCGACGGAACTGGCTTTGGCGTCAACCGTCATATAGGTGTGGGTATTGTCCAGCGTGAAGGTCGCGTTCTCGACGCCGAAGAAGTCTTTGGCTTTTTGGTACTCTTCGTCGCTGATACCGAGCTTTTTCGCGAGGTCGTTGGCATTGACTGTGTCGGTCGATTTGCCGCTGTTGCCGTTGCCCATCTGATCGAGGATAGCCTGATCGATTTTAAAGGTCACGCCGATATGGAGAACCTGATCATCGGGGACCGAGCCGGTGATCGGGGCGTTGAGCGCTTGTGAGGGCAGGCCCAGATCGAGGTTCACCAGTTGATCTGGTGGTGGGGTAGGTTTCTGGGTGGGTGTATTCGAATCGCCGCATCCTGCCAGGATGATGAGAGCGAGTAGCAGACTGCAGAGACCCGCCCATGTCCTGGATCTGGAATAAGGCCGTAATGTTGGGTGCACAGGTAGGGACCTCCTGATTTTAGGATTAAGCGTAAGTAATCTCTATCATAGATATGATAATCAATATTGCTGACTATAGCTATGCAGCAGTTCACATTTCCTATATGGTGGGATTGTGAGGGGTTAGAGAGGGTGTGCCGCCCCCCCCTT
>JAFMRP010000728.1 GCA_017354095.1 Ktedonobacteraceae bacterium | reverse complement strand
CTGCTCTGTTTCGGTCAACAGGCTCTCTCGACGGCCAAGATAACCGTCCAGCGACATGACCACACGTTCACGCAGGGGATCAATCGGCGGATTGGTAACTTGCGCGAACCGCTGCCGGAAGTAATCCGAGAAGGAACGCAGCTGACCGGAAAGCACTGCCAGGGGCGCGTCATCGCCCATGCTCCAGGTGGGCTCTTTATCGTCCATGAGCATGGGGCGCAGCACCATCTCGACATCTTCATGTGTATAGCCGAAGAGCTGCTGGCGCGCGAACAATTCGTTGGTGTCCGGTGCACTCTCGTCCCATTCACTCGGCTGAGCAGGCTGTATATGCGCCAGATGTTCGTTCAACCAGTCCTGATACGGCTGGCGCGCGGCCAACATCGCTTTGATCTCGGCGTCATGCAGCAGCGCCTGCTGCTCCAGGTCCACTGCGATCATCTGTCCCGGACCCAGCCGGCCCCGCTCGACGACGTCATGCGGATCAACATCCAGCACTCCCGCTTCAGAGGCCACGATCAACAACCCCTGCCGCGTCAAGGTGTAGCGCGAGGGACGCAGCCCGTTGCGATCCAGGGCGGCTCCAACGATATTACCATCGGAGAAGACGAGCGCGGCCGGACCATCCCACGGCTCGATCTGCCCGGCATGATATTCACACCACGCCCGCTGCGCCTCGTCAAGCTCGCTATCGTGCTCCCAGGCTGGCGGCACCAGCATCTGCACGCTGTGCAGCAAATCACGCCCGCAATAAGTCAGTAGTTCAAGGCCGTTATCAAGCTGGGCCGAGTCACTGCCAGGCTGAATGACCGGCACGAGATCCTGCACTCGCTCGCCCCACAACGGAGAGGCAAGCGCCCGCTCACGAGCCTGCATCCAGTTGCGGTTGCCCTGAATAGTATTGATCTCGCCATTATGCGCCAGCATACGCAAAGGCTGGGCCAGCGGCCAGGACGGGAAAGTATTGGTGCTGTAACGCTGGTGGAAAACTGCCAGCGCGCTGGTGTAGGCAGGATTGGCCAGGTCAAGGTAGAAGCGCGCAAGCTGGTCAGGAGCCATCAGGCCCTTGTAAATGATGGTTTTGTGCGAGAGCGAGACCACATAACTGTCGCTGATCCCCGCTTCGCTGATGCGCCGCTCAATCAGACGGCGCGCGCGATAGAGTGTGTGCTCAAAGTCTGAGGCGGAGAGCTGTGCTGGCCGCTTGAGCAGCGCCTGGGTAATATGCGGCGCGGTCTCCCTGGCTTTCTGGCCCAGTACTGCATAGTTAATCGGGGGCTTGCGCCATTTCAGAAAAATCAACCCGGCTTCAACGAAAGTCTGCTCGATGAGCTGACGGCATGTACCGGCGGTTTCAATCGAGTCTGCGGGCAGGAAGAACATTCCCACAGCCAGGTCAGCAGGCTCGGCAAGATGTACATTCGCCTGCGCCAGTTCCTCGCAGAGCAGCGCCCCGGGAACCTGCGTCAGGATGCCCGCTCCATCGTACGTCTCGGCGTCGGCATCCTGGGCGCCGCGATGTGTCAGACGGGCCAGCGCTTCAAGCGCCGTCTCCACAAGCTGGTGACTGGCTTCGCCGGAAACCTGGGCCAGAAAACCCGTACCACAGGCGTCATGTTCCCAACGAGCATCATAGAGTGGATATCCCGTACACTGAACAGGATTGGAGATGGTGTGCGCCATGCATTGTTCTCCAGCAATAAAGTAATCAGGACAATGCGAGAGGCACCTGCGTTGGGGCCGTTACTTTCTCGGCGAGCGAACGATGACCGCCGAAGCTATCGAATTTGTGGTGAGGACCCTTATTCCTTAACACTGAAAAAGTTCTTGGGAATAGTACTGCGTCAAGCTTCAGGTTGAAGGAGATCTTAATGGGAGGTGCAGGAGAGCGACTGCCTCTCCTCTCGGCTGACGGCGTAGCCGTAGCTGCGCCAGCAGCGTTGCCGAGTGGAACAAGAGGGGCCCTCCTGCATCCTTCCCTCCGCGCCGCCTGCGGCGGCGCATCCATCAAACTTCGTTTGACAAAGTAATGGGCACAAAATAACTCAGAATAAGGGAGAGCGGCGTAGCTCGGTGGCGACTTTACCGATTATTAGGAAAGAGTATAACATATACCCAGGGCAAGGTGGGTGTGCAATTTGCATATATCCTCGCTTGCTACAGGGTATATTTTCTACGCAAATCGACCGCCAACTCTACTATTGCTCAGCGTTAGCAATAGTTATCTTACTACATTATGCACAAAGTTTCTATGGCTTAACTCACATCATATACAACCCCTCGCTCCGCCCTTCTTACGACGCACAACGATCTTTCCCTTATGCACTCCCTCGCACACCAGCTTTCCCATCATGACGTGGGATGTGCGGCACACACATCTCCATATCTCCAAAAAAACCGGCGTGGCAGTTTAGCGCTTGAGATAAGACGGCCCCGTACGACAGGGCCTGACCTCAATCGTCTTCCAGACATCACCGGTAACATACGGCTCTATAGCCAGCCACTCATCAAGCTCTTTCCTTGAGGGAAAATCACAAATAATAATTGAGCCGATCATATCGCCCGCATCGTTGAGCAGCGCCACTCCATACAGATGGTTACCCGACGCAACCATTTTATCGCCAAGCGCGATATGCGCGGCCCGACTCTGCAAACGCCTCTGCTGAGCCCCCTCATCTACTCCATCATAGCCAATAACCACGAACTCCATCGCTTAACCTGCCTCCTTCAAGAAACTCACACCTGGATATTACAACCATAGCCCAAAAATTACAACGAAGCCCGTCATCATCGTGGCGGGCTTCGTATAATTATAAAACCAGCAGACACCCACAAAGAGATCGGCCAGACAGAAATGTAAGGCCATCCCCTTGCGGGTGGCCGGCGCCCGCCACGATAATGACGGGCTTCATTGTATTACGAACTTTCACAATTTATGGACGTATACGAGCAACGAACGAGACCCCGTAGGCTATTGCCCTCGCCTGCTGACCCAACTGAATCCCAGCGCAGTGACTCGCTTCAGCGAGAGCCCGACAGGCCTCCCACCCAACCCTACACCCCTTTCCTCACCTCTCACCCAACCTGTAGGGCCATCCCCTTGCGGTGGCCGGCGCCCGGCAGAAGCAGGACTCGCGGGCGTCAGCCTCTCAAGAAACTAGTCGGCCGGAGCCGCGGCCCCTTCGACGGCAACGGGAGCAGGCGCACGATACGGCTCCGCGTCAGGCGCGTAGCCAAGCGCTCCCATCTCCGGGATATCCAGTCCTGCCAGCTCGGTCTCAGCAGAGACACGCAGGCCAAAGAACTTCTTGTAGAGGGTAAAGAAGATCCAGGAGATGCCAAAGACGTAGACAAAACAGACAACACCACCAATGATCTGAGCAACCAGCTGGCTGGGATCACCAAAGAACAGGCCGCGTACCTGCAAACCACCGTAGTTGGCGAGACCATCAGCGAACAGTCCAACGGACAACTGACCCCACAACCCATTAACACCATGTACGGCGATAGCACCAACGGGATCGTCTATCTTGAGCACACGATCAATGATGCCCGCGAAGAAGACGACGTTGAAGCCCGCGATAGCACCAATAATGGCAGCTGAGACAGGGCTGACATAGCCGCTGGGCGCGGTGATCGCGACCAGGCCTGCCAGTAACCCGTTACCCATCATACCAACATCCGGCTTCTTGCTGCCCGTGAGCCAGGTGTAGCCCATCGCGACGACCGAGCCGAACGCGCCAGCCAGCATGGTGTCG
>JAFMRP010000727.1 GCA_017354095.1 Ktedonobacteraceae bacterium | reverse complement strand
CGCTACCGCCTCCCAGATGAATGGGTCTGGAGCGTTCGTAGCAGCCTGGAAGGGATCGATATTGCTTTCCAGCAGGGCTCGTGGACACATCCTTCCATCGCGCCGTCCTCTCCCGAGGAGGCACAGCATGGATGAACCGCAACGGAGA
This sequence comes from Ktedonobacteraceae bacterium, assembly GCA_017354095.1. GTDB lineage: Bacteria > Chloroflexota > Ktedonobacteria > Ktedonobacterales > Ktedonobacteraceae > Bu33. The sequence goes on along the minus strand of JAFMRP010000727.1, from coordinate 3,614 downwards.
CAGCAGCAGCACGAAGTACCAGTGCTTCAGCCGGGGGGATCGCTGGTGCGCGTGTGTGTCTGGTGCTGGTATCAGTTCTATCCCCATACCCCTTTTCCGAGGCAGTGGTCGTCTTCCATCTGCCAGAAGCATCGGGCGCGAGTGCGTCGCGCTTACGACCGGCACATCACCGCAGGGCAAGGCTGATGAGCCTTGAAGCCCCTTCATCACACGAGGCGTTGCTTTCTGTGCGTCGCCTCGGTCTTCCTTTTCATCTCACTATGACCAAAGGAGCATGTCTATGACCTACGACGATCATGGTATGACCTATCCTTCCCTGCTCACGATTGGGCAGGTCGCCTCCCGCCTTCGGGTTGATCCAACCACCGTCCGACGCTGGATCGAGCGTGGAGCCCTGGTGGCCATCTGTTTGCCGCATCGTGGCAAACGGAAACGTTATCGCGTGGCTTCAACGACCCTGGAGACCCTGCTGCAGGAGACCCGACTCCAGAGCCTCTCCCCACACGCCGAAAGGAGCGGGCCGTCATGCTAACACGTGCCCAGTTGGTGGCTCACCCACGCGCGAAGCGGCTACGTGAACACTGTCTGGTGATCGCGGACACGTTCCCTCGCCTCCTGACATCCAACCCCATCGCCTGGCAACAGGCGGCGACTCGTCTGGAGGAGATGTATGCCGCGTTGCTGGCGCTGCACATTACCCCCGAGATGCATGCAGACCAGATGGACGTCCCCTCCTCCCAGAGGGATCATTGCCCGCAGTGGCGTGATCCCGTCCTGGTCACCGAGTACCTGGCTGGTCAATGCCTGGAACTCCTGCGTCCACCGCTACCCACCGCTCGGCACTTGCAATTAGCGGTCCAGGAATTCTGCATCGAGCACCTTGGCCCCATCTATGTGCTCGATGCCCATCACGTGCCCACCGTGGTGGTCAAATACGTCCTCATGCTCTCCTGGTGCCTCATGGCCCATCATGAGCTTGACGACACGGACGAGGATGACTGACCCTTCCTGGCTGATCGATCCATCATCTGAGCATGGTCCGTCATGGTCGCGCGCCTGTTCCCTGCCGAGCAGGCGCCGTCCCATCATGCTCTCTCCCCGCGAAACTAAACAAGGAGAAACACGCATGTATGAACCGTATCATATCACCGTTGTCTTTCCCAATGAAGCACATGCACAGCATGCCTATCACCAGCTCTGTGCGCTCCTGGAGGAACTGCCATGTGAGCTGTCCGCCTATCGTTTCCAATTCCAGTCACGCTGGTACATCAGTGTCCTCGGAACTCGTCCGTCGCCTCCTCTGCAAGCACAGTTGGAAGGGCTGCTCACAGCGGCAGCAGGGAAGGCGACGGCGTTGCCAGAGGGGCTGTATGCCCAGTTGGTCCAGAGGCGGTACGAGCGTGTGCAAAACGGGCGGCCCTGGCAACAACAGCATCATCCTGGTGGTCTTCGCTTCCCTTTCCGTGGTCGGAGGAGGAAGTGAGGAAAAAGGAGATGCTGCCCCATGGTACCAGAAACCGTCCTGACCGGAGCATGTACGGCTTCCAGCACGCAGCCGATGGTCGTTGGAAGCACGGTGCCTCGCTGTTGGTCAAGGAGCTTCTAGAGATGGTCTTTCCCCCACTTCGTCTCCCGGTCCTCCGGCCAGGGGGACGCCTGGCCGGGCGCTACCGGATGCTCCATCTCTTGGGACAGGGACGTCACGGTCAGGTGGTGCTTGCTGTCGATGAGACCAGCGGTCAGCGTGTCGCCATCAAAGCAGGACGGAGCCGTGCCCTCCAGCGCGAAGGGCAGATCCTGGCCCAACTCTCTCATCCCCTGATCCCTCATCTGCTCCATCAGCAGAAGGCTGCTGGCCGTCATCTGCTGGTGATGGAGGCCATCGATGGGGCAAGTCTGAGCCACCTGCTGGGACAGTTGGGGCGTGGCCCACAACGTCAGTTGCTGGCTCTGGTCGTAGCCGATCACCTGCTCGGGGTGTTGGCCTACCTGCACCAGCGCCAGATCGCCCACGGCGATATCACCCCTGCCAACGTGTTACTCGGGCGAGATGGATACTGCCGACTGATCGATTTTTCCGCCGCCTTGCCCTTGCATCACCAAGCAGCCACCGGATGCCTCTATGGGACGCCGGGCTACCTTGCGCCAGAGTGCTATGAACATGTGCCTCCCGCTCCCTCGGGCGATCTCTTTGGTCTGGGGGCCACACTGCATCACCTCCTGCTTGGTGAGGCGCCCTTCTGGATTGGCCAGGTGCGGCGGTTGCCACAGTATGCTCACAGCCAGCTTGGGGCGCTCGGTCCCCTGGTGATGCCACTCTTACATCCCGATCCGCAGCAACGGCTCACGCTGGGAGAAGCCCGGGAGCAATTGCATCGGCTTCGCATCCTGCGTCATCCAGCCATGACGCAACCGATGGGCTCGACCGACACCCCTCCACTGGTGGCAGCAGCCGTGCATGTCTGGTTCCACGCCTCTTCCAGCCCCGTTTTCGGTCAGGACCTGAAACGCTGGTCAAGAGGATAAGCATATCGCCCCCTGTCCACCCTGATTCTCACGTCTCCCTTTTTCGCTAGCTGAGCCATGCTTGCATGTGGATGAGAGTGCCTCCCAGTTCCGGGAACGCAATCATCCACATGCAAGCGTCTCCATGAAACCAAGAAAGGATGAGATTCCTATGATGACGCTCTCATCTCCACAGCGTTTCCCCTACGGTCAGTATGTCGTTGATCCGATGGTTCGCCAGCGCTACCAGCAGGCAGCACCTCAGCTCGCCGAGCGCTATGCCTTGCCCACGAGCTTACCGCGGCATCATTTCCTCTTGCAACGCGTGTGCAGGCTCTGGCAAGTATCGGATGCACCAGCCCCCTGGTGGCCAGATTTTCTCACGTCATTGGAGGACCTCCCGGAGGCGGCGCGGTCTCTCCTGCGAGACCTTTCGACGCAGGAATTTCGCAGTGGCACCATTCAGGAGCAGCGCTGGCGACACGTCCAACAGCACTGTGGAGGATCGCTGCAAGGACAGCCCCTCACCAGTCCCAAATTGACCCACCTGCTGGAGGACACCTGCTGGAACTGGTGCTTCCAGCAGCGTGGGCCACAGGAGACACCCACTCAGTTTGATCTGGTGCTCTCCTGTGCGCCGGAATACGTCCTCAACATGTCCAACGGCGCGGGCTGGCAGTCCTGCATGCACGCTGCACGGGGAAGTTGCAAGGATCAGCTCCCTGGCAATTTCTATGATACCGGCGTCGCGGTAGCACTGCTGCTGCCACAGGGCGCCTCCATATGGGAAGAGCAGGTTGTGATCGCGCGCACGACCCTGCGCGTGGTGCGGGATCTCTCCACCAACGAACCGCTGATCGCATTGGGACGCATGTATCAGAACAATCTGACCGCAGCCACGCTCTTCTTGCAACAGCTCATCATGCATCTGGAGCAAGCGCAGCTCCGTTGGGGCTGTATCACTATGACCAATACGCACTCGCTGTTGATGCATGGCGCGATGGGGAAGGCGTATCAGCAGTTCTTCTGGCAAGAGTGCGCGACGCAGGGGGAAGCCTTCTGGCTTCCTCAGCAGTGGCAGCTACCTTATATCGATGGCGGCCTGTCCA
>JAFMRP010000726.1 GCA_017354095.1 Ktedonobacteraceae bacterium | reverse complement strand
CTTGAATCCACCTTGACAGAAATGAAATAATACGAAATAGAACAAAACCACCGTCTTGGACGGGAGGGAACGTTGTCTATCTGTACGCTACGACAAACCAGCACTTTTCGTAGCGTACTCTCCAGGAAAGGGCAGGTGTAACATGCAACGCGTGGCTTTTGTAATGAAGCTCAAGCCAGGGAACGAGGAAGAGGAATATAAGCGCCGTCACGACGAGATATGGCCAGAGATGCTGGCCGCTTTACGCTCCGCAGGCATCCACAACTACAGTATTTTTCTGCACGGCGAGCAGCTCTTCGCCTATCTGGAGGTAGATGACTTCGACCGCATGGCGCAGGCGCTTGCTACCGATCCCGCCAATGCACGCTGGCAGGCCTACATGCAGCCGATGATCGAGGTGCAAACTGACGAGCGTACCGGCTTTTCAACAACCCTGAAAGAGATGTTCCACATGGATTAATCGATTTCCAGTTGTGGCGCGCCGTCTCAGGCGGCGCGCGCCCCTTAACCTCACTCCTTTACCGCGCCCGCCGTCAGGCCAGAGGCGATGTATCTCTGAGCGAAAATGAAGGCCAGGATAATCGGTATCGCTACTACCACCGAGACGGCCATCAGATCGTTCCAGCGCGTGCCATACTCACTGATGAACTTGTAAAGACCCAGTGTCAAAGGACGCTTGCTATCGTCGGTGATCAAAGAGAGCGGGAAGAGGAAATCGCTCCAGCCCATTAGAAAAGTGAGAATGGCTACCGTGACCATGCCGGGCCGCGAAAGCGGCAGGATGATGCGGTAGAAGGCGCTCCACAGTGTGCAGCCATCGATAAAGGCGGCATCCTCCAGGTCACGTGGCAGGTGCAAGAAGTAGGGACGTAGCACCAGGACCGCGAAGGGGAGCGTACGCGTGGTTATCGCCAGGATGACCGCTGGCAGCGAGTTGATCAGGCCGATGCGCGTGAACATGACGAAGAGTGGCAGAGCCAGCATGATGCTGGGGAACATCTGCACAACCAGGAAGAAGAGTAAGAAAATGTTTTTTCCCCGAATCTGCAAACGGGCCAGCGCATAGGCGATCGGCGCCGCTAGAACGAGGCTGAGCAGCATGGTCCCCAGCGCGATCTGTAAGCTGTTGAACATGTAGTGCAAAATATCTTGATTTTGCACAAAGTTGGCGATATAAGGGCTCCAATCGATCTGTAATGGGAACCACGTGGGTGGCGTGCGGAATAGCTCCGTGGTGTTTTTAAGCGAACTGACAATGACCCAGTAGAGTGGGAAGACCATGACCGCGGTACAAAATAACCCCAGAGTCGTCAGCAGTGTGATGCGTAAAGGTTTACGAGCCGTGATCATCACGCGGTCTCCTCTCGTCGAATGAGAAACAGATAGATGGTGCTCGCGACGAGCAGCAACAGGAACATGAGCGTCGCCGTGGCTGATCCCGATCCCAGGTCAAATTGCTGGAAGGAGAGGCGATAAGCATACAATGGCATGGCCTCCGTTGCGTTGACCGGCCCACCTCCCGTAATAACGTAGATCAGATCGAATACGTTGAGCGTATAGATGAGCCCTAACATAAGCACGGTCAGGCTGGTGGAACGCATCAACGGCAGTGTAATCGCGAAGAAGCGCTGCACACTGTTCGCGCCATCAACCATCGCGGCCTCGTAGAGCGATGACGAAATGCTCTGCAAACCTGCCAGCAGCAGCGACATATTAAAGGGGATGCCAATCCAGATATTGGCGACAATCACACCCCATATGGCGATCTTGGGATCAGCTAGCCAGCGAATAGGCGAGTGAATCATACCAAGGCTTTGCAGAACATAATTGATGATGCCCGAGTCGCTTTGCAGCATCCATTTAAAGATGGTTCCACTCACCACGATGGGAAGCATCCAGGCAATCATAATCGAGCCGCGCATCATGCCAACCAGCGGTATTCGCCGGTTGAACAGCAGCGCCAGCGCGAAGCCAATGCTAAATTGAAAAACTATCGATGCCACCGTGAAAATTGCCGAGGTGACGAACGAGGATCTAAAGCTCGCATCAGCCAGTATGGTGCGATAGTTGTCCAGCCCGATAAATGGCGTGTCCCCGGTCAACAAACTGCCCACGTTGACCTGCTGAAAGCTGAATAGCAACATGGTACAGACGGGATAGAGCAGAAAGACCACCATAAATATCGTTGCCGGCAGCAAGAAGAGATAAGGCCCGACCTTTTTGCCTAGCCGCTGCGGTTTTTTGCTCCGCACGAGTGTCTGGGGAACCTGTTCAGAAGAGGTAACAGTTGTGGACACGAGTAAGCATCCCTCCTTTTCTGTGAAATACACAGGCGCGAAGCACTGGCGTATCAAATTTGAGCATTAACAAATGATCATGACACATCCCATCTCTTGCCCCTCGGAAATGTAGGGCCCCCCCTTGCGGGGGGCCGGCTGCTTTGCATCCACCGATCAACTCCCTGGCGTCAATGCCCTTGCGGGGGCGGCTTCGCGTACCTGGAGGTATTGGCCACTACACCATAAGCGGCTGGATCGTCTGTGCTGCCTGCTTGAGCGCAGCCTCCGCCGACATCTGCCCGGAAATGGCCGATTGGAACGCCTGCTGGACCGCGTTGGAGATCTTGGGGTAATTAGGACCATAGGCGCGAGGCCGGGCCGTTCCGAGCGCGGTCACAAAGACCGCCAGGTTGGGGTCCTGGAAGGCCGGATCGCTGGACAGCGATTTGACGCTGGGAAGACGCGCATCTTTGATGATATAGCTTTTAAGCTGCTCTGTCTTCTGGGTCCATTGAATGAAGTCCCAGGCCTCTTTGATATGTTTACTGGTTTTGGAGATGGCCCAGTTCTCGCCACCCAGAATCGAGACCGACTGCTGCCCCTTCGGCAATGGCACAACACCAAATGAAAATTTGGCCCCCTGCTTGACTGGAGGAAGGTTCCACGGCCCGTTGATGCACATGGCGGCCTTCTGCCCGATGAATTGAGTGATGGCATCTTGCTGCACCCAGTTGAGACTGTCGGACGATAGAAGCCCCTCTTTGACGAAGTTGACCAGGTATTGCAGCGCGCTGACGGCCGCCGGGCTGTCGATTGTGTTGAGATCCGCGCCCGCGCCCCACAGGAAGGGCAAAAACTGAAAGGTGCCCTCTTCACTTTTGACCAGCGACATGGATAGACCATAGACCCCGTTCTTGGTCAGCTTTTGAGCTACGCTGTGCATCTCTTCCAATGTCGTGGGCGGTTTGAGCCCTGCCTTGTCGAACATGTCTTTGTTGTAGAAAAGGGCCAGGCAGTTACTATTGTTGGGTACGCCGTAGTTTTTGTCTTTCCAGACGGTTGATTTCCAGGGACCATCAAAATATTGGCTGGACTGCCCCCAGGCGCTGACCTGGCTGGTCAGATCCGCCAGAACTCCCATCGAGGCAAAAGCTGAATGATCAGGATTGTCGATGGCCACAATGTCCGGCAATTGGCCAGAAGCCGCTCCCTGCGTTAACTTCTGCTTCAAATCGGCGAAAGGAATGACGGTGCGCTGAATTTTTACCGATGGATTGACCTTCGTGTATCCACTGATCAGGCCAAGATACCCCTGCCCCGGTGGATTAAAATAGTCCCACAACGTCAGGGTCACAGGCCCCGATCCGCTGTCTGTGGAGCCCCCGCAGGCCGCGAGAAGTGCCGCCGCCGCGCTGCTGCTAAGACCAAGTGCCATCGTTCGTTCAAGAAATACACGCCGTTTCATGCGGCCCGTTCGCACAGC